>JAUVKA010000283.1 GCA_030592205.1 Bacteroidota bacterium
CCAATTATTGTAACTAAGATGGAGACCAGAATCATTAACACAAAACCATTTCCCAGGAAGCGCTCAGCCTTATTATGGTCTTTTTTTCCCATACTGATTGAAACATTAACTCCTGCCCCAATACCAACAAGCATACCGAAAGCCATTACAATCAACATAATAGGAAAAACTGAACTTAATCCGGATAGTGCTATCGCCCCTACGCCCCTACCAATAAAAATCCTATCTACAATATTATATAGCGAATAAACCACCACCCCAACAAAAGCAGGAAGAAAATACTTCCACATCAGCTTCCCGATAGGTTTCTCTCCAAGTTCTTGTGATTTTTGTTGTACTACTTGTCGCATGTATAATCCTGTCCCAGGCAAATAGAATAATAGGGTGGCAAAGGTAAACAAAAGGCCGACACAAGGCCGGCCTAATAAATTATATAGTACTTATATGATCCTATTGAAAAGGCTCAACTACCTCTAAAAGTTCGGGAGAATCCATCCCTATTTCTTTCAGAAATTCGATCGTTGGCACCCCATTTTGGTTCCATCCACGCCTCTTGTAAACAGCATCTAGCAGCTTGTTGTATTGATCTTCTCTGAATTCCCGGAGAGCCTTGTGCTTTTCTCCCGTGCTCATTGATTCGGGAGCAAGTTCAAGCTCCTCTTTCAATTGTTTATCATATCGTTCCGCCCGACTCTCATATTCCTCCAGTGTAACAGGTCCGGCTGCACGGAAAGGTTGGGCGTCCCATTTTCTTACTCCAAAACCACGGCGCAGGTTGAAGATCCTTTGGAAATTATATATTCTTTCAGAATCCTGAATCATCCTGACACTATCGAACTCCCTGCCTGTAACTGACTTATATAGTGTAACATAATTATCCACATGCTCCGGCACTTTGGCAGGCTCATCAGTTTCCGCATTATCCGGGGGTTCCACATCATTCCATGGGAGTTTGCATAATCCCACCAAACCGAACCATGTCCTGAACATAGGGAAATAGTGCAGAGCTTCCGCCTTATCATCGAATGAAGGGATCTGGTTATTCACCATATCCATGAAAATCAACCAGGCCTCATCATGTTGAGGACCTTTGTTGGTTATTGCAAATCCTCCTTGTTGGGCCAATGACTCTTTAGAAACATACTCTGAATATTCCAGGCCCTTATTTTCCATGCCAATATCGAAAAGGAATTTTGGATCTCCGCCATATTCCTTTTCAAAAATCTCTTTCATCTTTCTAATTCCGTATCCGGCAATCAATCCAAATCCTTCTCCTCTTGAACACTGATGAAGCAATTCAATTGCTGCCTCAGAATTTCCAAAATTCAGTTCCAAACCACCAGTAATCTCCTTATTTAATATACCTGCTTCATAGCACTCCATAATGAAGGCAAGCAATGTTGCCCAGGAGATAATATCCATTCCATAAGTATCACAATAGAAATTGGATTCTATAATATATCCCGGATCAAAAATACCACAGTTTGATCCAAGACCTGCAGCATTCTCATACTCAGGCCCATCAACAATAACCTCATGTCCCTTATAAGGACCGGTTTTAACAATATAATTACTGACAGCCTTGGCACAGGACATATTACATCCAATCCAACACCCGTCTGGAGTACCTTGATGGAACAATTTCTTCCATACTTCGGAATCAATATTCGGAGAATCAGGATGAGATCCGAATTTATAATTATTCACAGGCAGTAAATCATAATTATCCATAATCTCCATCAGGTGGGCAGTTCCTTTGGTTTTCATTTCACATTGCTCCTCATCCAACTCACGCATCTCTTTGTTGAATCGCTTGCCCCTTTCTATGATGGCAGGAAGATCAACAACATTGTTCAGATTTCCTTTGACCCCTGGGATCTTGCACACCAGAGCCTTAATATTTTTATTGCGAAAAACAGTCCCTGTCCCTCCACGGCCAGCCTGCTTAAGTCGAACTTTCCCTTTTTTCTTGTCGTAAAAACTAAAATTTAACATACCAATCCAGGCATGATCTGCTGCCCTGCCTGAAGAAACTACTGATACATTCACCATCTTGCCATCATCAGCATACATTTCCGTAAGTGCTTCAGATAACTCATGGCTATCCATTGGCTCCTCGGGGGCTTCTTCTATTGTTACCTGCCCGGTGGTACCATCAATAACAATAATGACATCTTTCCTGGCCTTTCCCTGAAGTTCAATTGCATCAAATCCTGAGAATTTCACAAAGGGCCCGAAATATCCTCCTGCATTGGAATCCGTCACAGATCCACTGGCTGGTGACAAAGTGACCACCAAAGATTTGCCGGTACCAGAATACTGAGTAATCCCTCCGATTGGTCCGGATGAAATGATAATCTCATTTTCAGGATCATCCCATTTAGTTTCGGGTGTTGTTGCATCCCATAAAAGTTTGAGGCCATAGCCTTTACCTCCTATGAATTTCTCTTTCATGTTTGAGTCAACATCCTTGATTCTGAACTTGTTATCTGTAAGATTTATATAAAGGATTTTATCTGTATATCCTTTATCCAGGGGTCTAACTTCATAATCTAGTTTGGCAAGCAGATTATGAGCTTCCTTCATTCTATTGATATCCATAATTCAGCAGTTTAAATGATATTTGAGGTCAAACAAAAGTAGAAATATTCTTGAGTTTTCGTTGTGCTAACAATATGATTTTAATCATTCTGTCAGGCCTTGCTTAACTTAGAAAACCCAATTTTAAAGAATGGGGAATTAGAATTATATTTGATCATTGTGAAGTTTTCTGAAATACAAACTATTCTGTCGTCAAAAACTGTTGGTATCGCCGGAGCTGGAGGTCTGGGCTCCAACTGTGCAGCTGCCCTGGTTAGATGTGGTTTAGGTAGATTGATAATTGCCGATTTTGATCTTGTTGAAGAAGGCAACCTCAACAGGCAATTCTATTTTCGCGATCAAATCGGGCATACGAAAGTTGAGGCTTTAAGAGATAATCTCCAGCGTATAAACCCGGAACTAAAATTAACCATTCATAATCTTCAATTGAATACCCATAATATACCGAAAATATTTGCTGGTGTAGATGTGTTAGTAGAAGCCTTTGACCAAGCCGATCAGAAAGAAATGCTTATCGAAACAGCTTTGAATCTATGGCCTGAAACACCTTTGGTTGTTGGATCGGGTATGGCTGGCTTTGGAAATACACTGGCTTTAGTAGTTAAAAAATACGATAAACTATATATTTGCGGTGACGAAAAAGAAGAAATTGGACCGGATAATCCACCTCTGGCCCCACGAGTAGGTATTGTATCACATATGCAGGCTGATGTAGTGCTAGAGATACTCATTAAGGCTTATGGCTTAAGGATAAGGCTGAGGAATAAGTAATAAATGAAATAAGTTATTTTTAAGATAAAATATTAAGCAATACCTTCAATATGATTAAGAACAATATAATAATTCTGCTAATGTTTGCCCTGGTAATGAGTTCGTGCTCTTCCGGGAAGAAGTCTTTTGAAAGAGGGAATTACTACGATGCGGTGATTAAATCAATTCACAGACTCAGATCTAATCCAGATAATAAAAAAGCCAAACAGACATTAAAAGCCGCTTATCCATTTGCGCTTGAAACTCTGACGACAGAGATTGATAATCTACTGAATAGTAATGAACAATTCAAATATGCCGGAATTGTTGAACGATACGATAAGATCAATGCTATGGCAGATGAGATTCGACATAGTCCAGGCGCCAGATCTCTCAAACTCGACATAAAAGAATATACTACTCAGTTGACCGGTGCCCGGGAAAAAGCTGCATTGGAAGCATACCAGGCTGCTGATGTCTTGTTGAAAAATGGCGACAGGCTTTCGGCCAGAGAGGCCTTTTACCTATACGAAAATGCTAATCAATACATGGCAAACTATAGGGACACAAAAGAAAAGATGGACATAGCACGTGAACTGGCAACCCTGGCGGTAATTGTGGAAAGCATTTCGGTTCCAGGCCTTTATAAGATTAATTCGGAGTTGTTTCACAATCAGATCATTTCTTATTTATCAGAAAAACTCAACAATAATTTCATCCTCCTTCTTAATCCTGAAGAGGCTAAACAATTTGGCCGGGCCGACCATATTCTTGTTATGCAATTCGATAATTTCGTAGTAGGTGTTACCCATGACAAAGAAGTGGAAAAGAACCTTGTGAGCAAGGACTCTGTAAAAGTTGGTTCTGCAACTATAAGTGGACAAAAAGTCGATGTATTTGATAAGGTAAAAGCAAGTTATACCATTTATACCCGCGAAGTGATCTCCTCTGGAATCCTCGATGTCAAAATCGTTGATGCAGTTTCAAACAAGGTGCTGAATAATAAAAAATTTCCTGGTGAGTTTGTTTGGGGAACTAAATGGTCAGCCTATAATGGGGACAAAAGAGCACTGAATGCCGAACAATTAAAACTTAGCAAGAGAAAACCGGCAATGCCACCCCCTCCACAGGAACTATTCCTTGAGTTCACCAAACCAATTTATGACCAAACCAGATCATATTTGTATAATTTCTATCGGCAGTATTAAAACGAAATGATCATCGAGCTAAATAACAGGAGGGAAGAGTTACCGCAAGTGAATATGACCGTAAGCGAAATTCTTAAATTTAAGAGTTTCACTTTCCCCCGGATTATTGTCAGATTAAATGGCAGACTGATAAAAAAGCCAGCCTATCCAGACACAATAGTTATGCATGGAGATATACTTAATGTTATTCACCTTATTAGCGGAGGTTAAGGAAACGCTTTCATACTGATCCAAAGTCTTCGCGGTGCTGCATTTAAAGAATTTTTTTCTGCGAATGCAGCACTTTTCCTTTTATAACGTCTTGCTAATGAATATGACTGAAACATCCTTGAAAACGATGAAACACCAGGATCTCCTGGACAGTTGCTGCAAGGGGGACCAAAGGGCTCAGATGCAGATATACAAATTATACTATAATGCCATGTATAACACCAGTTTACAAATTGTAGGAAGCTCAACAGAAGCAGAGGACATCATGCAGGAATCTTTCCTGAAAGCCTTTAGTCTGCTTCCTAAGATGAAGCTGGTTGCAGGATTTGGAGGCTGGTTAAAAAAGATTGTTGTCAACAAATCCCTGGACGTAATAAGGAAGCGTAAAATATATTTTGAAGAGGTTGATAATATCCGGGATGATACAGTTGACGAAAGTACTATTGAACTCCATGGTGAAAGTATAAACGAAAAGATAATCAGGGTAAGAAGAGCTATGACTGAACTGCCGGAAAAATATCGAACGGTTCTGTCCTTAAATCTATTAGAAGGATTCGACCATGATGAGATTAGCGGTCTGCTGGGTATTTCGACTTCAACCAGCCGTGCTCAACTATCGAGAGGGAAACAAAAATTACTGGCCATTCTAAAAAATTAAGCCATGGATAATTTAGAGAAAATGATGAAAGAAAATAGGGAATTGTTCATGGATCAGGAACCTGCCAGCGGACATTTCGACCGCTTTGAGGAGAAGTTGACCAGGCAAAATAGTAGAAAAAAGGTTTTTCGGCTCACCTACAGAATCAGCCGGGTCGCTGCAATAGGCTTGTTAATGATAATGTCATCACTATGGGCGTATAATGAGTTTCTCCAGCCGGAGGAAAGAATCATGAGCCTGGGGGATGTCAGCCAGGAATATCAAGAGCTTGAGTTTTTCTTTACCAGCC
>JAUVKA010000038.1 GCA_030592205.1 Bacteroidota bacterium
AAAATTGAGGTCGATTACTCCTCTTGATTTACCATAATATTTGGTGAGGGATTTAGTAGAGATTGCATTCATGATACATTAAACTTGTGAGCAGCCGGATTAACTTCTTTAAACATACAAAAAATGGAAGACCCGTCAAATAAAAAGCCGGTACCAAGACCGGCTTTTCAATGAACCATAAAGCTTTGAGGATTACTCCTCCTATCTATGAAAAATTATTTAATTTACCCTCACCCTGATTCCTGCTGATAAACCCGGATATATAGTGACCTCAGTGTTTTTCCTGGAGCTCTCATATAATGTCCATTCATCAAATGGAAGCTCTGTATAAGGATCACCGCCAGAATCAACATTCGTTACCCATACATTTAAAGCAGGACCTGCATAAACCGAGAAGGTCTGATTAACATCATAACTGAGAGTTAAATTCATCCGGTTCAGGAGATTAATATGAGCTGTAAACCATGCATCTTCATTAAGGTGGTAGCTTATTGCCTCCAGACTAAGATCCATCTTATTTGCAAGGGGCAACCGGGTTCCGATTCCGTATCCCCATCCCCATAATAGACGATCCTGACGTATTGTACCACCAATAGAAATGATGTTATAGAATTTATTCACACCGGTTTTTAGGCTGATAGTTCCTAACAAACTCTCATTTCCTCCTATTTCAAGAGCCAGGTATCCATTCCTTACAAAACTGAATACACCTATTGGTATACCATTATCAACAGAATCAGCATAATTGAATACTCCAAGCTGAACTCCATTCAGTTTTTTTGTGTAATTAAAAAATCCCGCAGCCTGTATACCCTTCATTTCTCCGGTAACAACATTGCTGAAGCCTGATGCTTGGACACCAGTCTGATCTCCAACCGTCATATTAGCAAATACGGAGCCTTGAACGCCTTTCATATTCCCAATAGTAACATTAGCAAAACCGGAAGCCTGGATACCGTATACTTTGGCTGTACTCAGATTAGCAAAACCGCTGAATTGGCCAAAGGGTATGCCATCTGCATAATTTACAAATCCTGAGGCCTGGAAACCATCAACATGTCCAAGAGCAAAATTTGCAAAACCAGAAGCTTGAAAACCTTTGATTTCCTTATGGTTATAGTTCCAAAAACCTGCAATTTCAGCTCCTTGGGCAGTTCCAAATGTGTTGTTACAGAATCCAGCAAACTGGATACCTTTCATATCGCCTTTGAGGGCATTGGCAAAACCGGCAAACTCTACACCGTTTAAACCTCCGGAAAAACCGGCAAACATATTCACTGAGAAGTTATTTGTGGTATTCCATGACTCAAGTCCATTGGTCCCTAAAGGAGTAATAAAACTTAAGTGAAAAGGAGCTATTTTGGTTGAATCACCCGATTCGGCTTTTATTGACGGAGCCAGGAGTACAAGTGCTGCAATAATCAATATTCTTGATTTCATAATCTAAATTTTTTATTTGGTTAAAATTCATAAGGATGACAGGGTTAAATAGAAATACCCCTATCCTATGACGAAAAAATGTTGATTATATAACTATTTAGAAACGGAATCCGACAGAAAACCCTATCCAACTATTTATCCTAGAATCTCCTGACTCCCAATTCCATACAGGGACAGAAAAGAATAATGGCAATTCCCGGGGATTTGCATCCGGGGGCATTAAATATGTAAATGCATTTAATGAAGGTCCTGCTGTAAAGGTCAGGTATTTAAAAATCCTGACATCCAGTTTGGGTGCAAACCTGGTCAACAAGCCACTGTATCCATAAGGTTTATAAAGGCTGATAACTAATGAAGAGGTTAAGTCAAGGCTTAAACCCAGCCTTTTCCCAAAATCAATCCTGGATCCAAATCCGTAACCGCCATGAAAGGCATAATCATTATTAAATCCAGCCGTTAGAATATTATAAAATTTCCTTACACCGGTTTTGAAAGAAATATTTGCTCGAAAGAATTCGTCGGTAGTAAATTCTAAAGTATGATAACCCTTGCGCACAAAACTCAGGAATCCAATAGGCAGACCAGAACTTACTGAATCACTTACATTGAAAACAGAGATTTGAAAACCATCTACCTTCTTTGCGAAATTTATAAAGCCCGCAACCTGCAAGCCATTATTGGTATCTGAAGCAATATTGGAAAACCCGGCAATCTGTAGACCACCTACATTTCTGCAATAGTTTGCAAATCCGGAAACCTGGGCAACTTTAACATCCTTACCTGCAATATTGAGAAACCCGGAGATCTGAGCTCCATCAACGTTTTGGGATGTATAATTGGCAAAACCTGAAATCTGAGGTCCGTACATTGGTCCACGAAGAGCATTGCTAAATCCTGCCAGCTGAACACCACGAATAGTATCCATCACTAAATTACTAAAGCCTGCAGATTGCAATCCAGTAAAAGATCCCCCATTGATATTAAAAAAGCCTGCCATCTGCACTCCTCTGGTATCCCGACCAACAATATTCCCAAAACCGCTCAATTGTACTCCCTCAACATCATTCCTGTCGATATTCAGAAAGCCACCCATTTCAAGACCTCGAACTCCTTCTGAATAACCTGCTAAAACATTAACGGAGATCCTATTAGTAATTAATCCACTGACTGCATGATTGCTGCCAACAAATGGCAAAAGAGAAATCTGAAAAAATCTCTCTTCAATTACAGGAATATTCTCCGAAGCGATAATCGACTTAGCCGGAACCAAAGCAGCAACCAACTTTCTTTCATGAACACTTGTAGGAGGCAAACCCAATAGAGCAGTTTCTGATGGCTGAACAGGCTTAGGAACCAGGAGAATATTTATTGATGGCTGTTCACTTGGTCTGACAACAATGATGGTATCATTATATCCGTATTTACTATAACTAACCATTCTCCTATTTTCATCCGGAAGGTTTAAAGAATAGAATCCCTCCTGGTTGGTTGCAGAGACCAATCTACCGTCTATTTCATAAATACTTGCCTGAGATATAATTTCACCGCTTGATGCATCATATATATAACCGGAGATAGTATATTGTATTTTTCGGTCACTTTTGGAAACCTTTTTATTATCATTTGCAAGAAGGATCACATGATTTCCCAGAACCTTACCGCGTATTCCAGTACCTAATAGATCATTAAGAACTTTCTCAAGCGGTTTATTGTTTGCCACGATACTAACCAGACTGTCGCCCGGGATAATTGAAGCATTGTATGAGAATTGAAAATCTCCGGCTTCACCAATTTTTGGCAAAGCATGGCGAAGTTCAAGCTCTTCCAGGTTTATACTGATCTCTTTTTTAAGGTGGTTTGCCGGCTCCTGTCCCAATGCAGGGATAATAGCAATCCAAAAAATAATGAAAGTCTTGATCAGGTGATTATTCATTTTCACAACCCTTTCCCTTAATAATAAATTTACCCTCGACTTTTTCAACCTTCAGGTCGAAAGAGATAGCAATAACGGCAAGTATCTGGTCAACAGTCTCATCGTTAAAGGTTGCCGAAAGCAGGCAGTCCAAAATATTTTCATTCTGAATCTCAATTTTAGAAGAATAATGTATTCTTAACAACTCAAACACTAGTGAAAGCTTCGTCTCCTCAAAAATTAACTTACGGTTTACCCAGAACAAATCGTCGGGTTGAAGATTTCCCCCAAGAACTAATTCTCCACCAGAATATTTTATAATCCCACGTTCACCGGGATTAAGAATTAAAAATGTTCCCTCTCCGTCATGATTAACACCGGATAATTCTACACGCCCCTCCTCTACAAATACTTCCAGATCAGATTCGGGAAATCCTTTTACCTGAAAGGATGTTCCTAAAACTCGTATCTGTCCCATGTCGGTATCAACAATAAAAGGTTTAGTACTATCGGGGTCCACCTCAAAAAAGGCCTCACCTGTCAACTCTACCTTTCTTTCATCAGAATTAAACTTTTTAGCAAATTTCAATGTGGAATTTTCATTCAACAGGATTGCTGAACCATCCGGGAGTGTATCCTGTAATACATTCTCCTGACTGGCAATAATGTTTGCAGATTTAAAACTGCCCTCCTGAATAAACCGGATCATTGTTATTGAAACCCAAGCTAAAAACGTTACAGCAGCTGCAGCGTAGAAAAACCTGAGCAGTCTGGTTGCGCGTTGCGCGTTGCGCGTTGCAGGTTGCGGGTTGCGGGCTGTGGGTTCCTCTATAATCCGATCGTCCAATCTTTTTGAAAATTGATCCCAAACATTGTCAACATCAATCTCTCTGGGAAATAATTCCAATTTCCCGGTTTCAAGCCATGTTTTCTTCAGAACCTTATATTCATCATGATTCTCCTGAGAATAAGCCAACCAGGCCTCAACCTCCAGTCGCCCGGCTTGCGAAATCTCATCAAGAAGGTAAAGTACCAGCTTTCTTCGATCAATATTTCTTGAATCCCTTTTCATTCAGTTTCTAATGGTATGACAGTTATAAAGCTATTTTCACTTACCATTTCTTAAAAAAATTAACCATAAAATCAGCGGGAGGTACTCTTTCAAATGTTCCCTTATGAAACTCAAGGCCTGATACATCTGATTCTCAACTGTTTTCACAGAGATACTGAGCTCTTCAGCTATCTCGCGGTATTTTAATCCTTCATACCGACTCATCATAAAAATCTTCCTGCGTTCAGTTGGCAACATATCTATTGTTTCCTTGATCTTTTGTTCAAGCTCATTTACAATGGCCTGATCAATTGTAGGCTGCTGACTGCTTTCGTATCCCTTGGTAGCACTGTCACGATATCCATCGCGCACCTTTAAATGCTCTATCACATTCAGGCAGCCATTCCTGACAGACCTGAACAAATAGGATTTGAGCGAGGTATCTATGCTGATCTTTTCCTTATTCTTCCAGAGTTTAAGAAACACTTCCTGTACCGTATCCTCTGAAGTATCAGCGTCTTTGAGAAACAAATACGCATAAACACACAGGTTTTTATAATGCTGTTTAAAGAGCAATTCAAAATCCCGGATATTCTCAAATCCGCTAATATCTTTTTTTGGTATCACCTCAGTCACAGACACAAAGTTGAAAAAATTGCTGATATATTACCATGGTCAATTTTATAAGTAGTCATATATTTACTTTCTTGTTTATGCAAAATCGGAGGAATAATGGCTTATGATGAATATCTGGCTGACCGGATTAGTCAGTTTTTGAAGGATAACAGAATTGGATTCTATGAAAAAAAAATGATGGGGGGACTTATCTTTATGGTGGATAATAAAATGTGTATAGGCATTGTCAAACAGGAGATGATGGCTCGCATTGACCCTGATTTTCATAAGGAAGCCATTAAAATACCTGGATGCCGAACCATGGATTTCACTAATCGACCAATGAAAGGTTATGTTTTATTGAGCCCGGAAGCTGTAGATATGGATGATGAGCTTGATTTCTGGATAGAGAAAGCCCTGGAATATAATCCAAAAGCAAAATCAAGTACAATTTCAATCCTGAATACATCTCACCGATAAGCCATTTCGCACATCATGACGATCCCTGTCTACCCAATGGACATTGCTTCCCAGGCCCCGGCTCCAGGCAAATACCTCACTACTCTCCGTTGAAGTCCAGAAAGTTGCGCGATATCCGAAAGTGTCAAATCCACCAGAATCGAAACGGCTGCCAACAGGTAACACATTGAATTTGCTGCTGTTATCTCCATTTCCATTATTAATCCAGCCTGAAGCAGATTTCATCTTTCGGCCAATCTCACCGTCTAAGCGGCCACCATCTCTATAGGCATCAAAAGTGCCCATTCCAAGGAACATCTCAAGTGTTTGCCATTCTTCATCGCCTGGTAAATGCCAACCATCAGGACAACTGGATTTGGCAGCTATCCAATTATATAATACACCGTAGTCCCAATAATTTGTAGTATTTACAGCTTCAGAAATACTCCCTCCGTAGTAAGCAAGAACATAATAATACGAATCTTCCTTCGAACCATATAAAGGACCGCTCACTGATGGTAACCATGCAAGATTTTCTACCATCCATGTCTGTGATCCAATTTTAAGTGCATCATAAACATGACCATCTCTCTCATCTACAAAACTAAATGGTTCAGGAAGGAAGATATCAAAAGAATACTCAGGACCATCCAATATAAGTAATTCCTGAAAAATAATAAATCCATCATAAATTACAACAATCATTCTCTCACCTTGAGGAACATATTCCAGTTGATAATTCCCTTCATTATCAGATTTATCCCAAATTTCACTCTCTGATTCATCAGGATTTAACATCATCACCTGTATTCCAGCCTGAGGATTTCCCGTATGATTCCCCCTTACAACACCATAAACAAGAGTAGTATACTTTGAGGAGGTCAAATATATGTCCAAATAGGAAGTGCCTTGAACGATTTTCACTTCTGACAAATAGGGATCGAAGCCATCTTTTTCAGCTCTTAAATAATATCGCCCTAATGGCCCGGTCAATCGGTATCCTCCCACATCATTTGATGTTGATTTCTGAGCATCCAGCGCCATACTAACTCCGGAAACTGGGATTCTTGTACCGTGAAAATAAATACTACCGGTAATTTCTCCTGTCAGGATATCCTCATCGCAACTCCAAACCAAACAGGAAACAGCTAATGTAATTATGAAAAGTTTAGCTTTCAAATCATTGCCTCCATACAAATGTACTGAATTATAAGCAGATACAAAATAAGCCTGTGTTTAGGAACGGCTATTTTCGCACCAAAACAGCATGTCCACCACCGCCTCCAGTCTTTGCTACATCAGAATATTCGAAATCGAGAAAAATCGTACTATCATTTTCAATGGTACCAGTTAAGTAGGCTGGCAACTCTCCTAATAGTACTATTGATCCATCGTTCGGGCCTGACAAAATTCCGCAGGCATCAAATAAGGGGCAGGGTGTTTCAATATCCAATTCCATGAACATTCCAACAAGCATGTCGCTGATAAAATATTTCCTGTTAGCTCCGGGATCTTCAATGCTGATCAGGCCCGAAAAAATCGGATCAACTCCATCTTCAAGTTCCTTACTATCCTGACCAACCTGAATGGTGTCGCCATGTGCAAACATCTGATACCGTGCAGTATACTCCCAAGTACCTGCAATGTAAATTGAGCAGTCGTCGTCAGTCACTAAAATGGTCAGAGATTGTCCCTCTGCCCCCTGATAGATTGTGTTCCCATTTTGGATTACTAAAATAATGGAAACAATTATGGTTTTGGATCCATCCTGCGTTATATTATTTAGCAAGTCAATGTTGAATGAAATGGATTCTGAACCGCCGGGACTAATAATGAAACGGGCATCAATTGTGGTATAATCAATCCCTTCCTTCGCTGTACCATTTATTCTGAATGCCACTTCAACATCCTGGCGCCTTGATCCGTCCGGTAAAACAAACTCCACATCTACACTACCCGTGTTTTCATTGACAGTAATTTCTGATTCACTCAGTCTTACATCGAATTGAGGAGCCCTTATGCATGACCCAGATATAAGGATGAGACACATAAGAATAAAAAAATCAAAATAATATGGGCTTGCTTTCATCTCAACTATGGCTTTTGATACTTCAAAGATAGAAAGTTAAAATAACATGCTTTCAATAACAATATTGATATATTTTTTTAACTTTAGTCGGATTCCATATCCTTGAATGACACCATAATGAAGACTGCCAGAAATAGAATTAGTAAATTAAAAAATCTTCTTCTCTTGGTATTGCTGGTTTTCAGTACCAATTGCGAGAAAAACCTGGCTCCAATTATTCAAAGTATTGATGCCAATCCGACTGAATTAGAAGCAGGCGGTCAGGCTTTATTAATGGTTGTTGCATCGGATCCCGATGGAGATCCTCTGATTTATCTTTGGGAAACCAGCGGAGGTGAGATTGCTACTGACAATAGTCAATCCTCCATTACCTGGAATGCACCTGTCGAATCCGGCAGTTATTTTTGTACAGTATCTGTAAATGATGGCACCGAAATTGTTACGGACAGCATTCAAATAACGGTCAGTGAAGACCCTGTTCTGAGTATTGACAGAGATACTTTGTACTTTGATACAGACCGAAATCTGGAAATTTTTACAATTTCAAACTTAGGAACCGGACTATTGGACTGGACCTTACAATACTCAACCAATGATGGTGGATCCTGGATCAAGCAAGTTAGCCCGGATCAGGGAGCTACAGCTAAAGACAATCCTGTATCTGTAGAAGTCGTTATAGATAGATCCGGATTATCGGGAGGAAGTTATTTGGGAGCCATTAATATTTCTTCTGACGATAAAAGTGCAAAAGTTCATATCCTGGTCGAGGTTGCAGAATTGGTAGTTAAGCCCTCCACTCTTAATTTTGGATCAAGCGAAACAAACAAGAGTATCACATTGGAAAATGGTGGAGCTGGAAACCTTAATTACGATATTACTGTCAGCGATAATTGGATCAGTGTTGATCCTTCATCCGGAGGCTTAACAAGCCAACAGGAGGTAGTTGACGTCCAGGTGGATCGAACCGGGAAAGCTCCAGGATTATACAACGGTCAGATCATTATTGCGTCAAATGCCGGGGAGCTTGTAGTTCCTGTCCAGATGGCGGTTGAAGAAGGCCCAATTCTTCACGTAGTTCCAATTGTATTGGATTTTGGCGAATCGGATTCAAACAGAAGTTTTTCCATACAGAACGTAGGAGGAGGAACACTCAACTGGTCAATTTCTGAAAGTTTGAACTGGCTGGTGGTCAGTCCGGCAAACGGTTCAACTACCTCAGAAAAAGATGATATTCAGCTTACTGCTGACAGGACCGTTCTTGCTTCTGGAACACATTCCGGAAAAATAATAGTGAGCTCTGATGGTGGAAATACTGAAATAACCGTTAACATTGAAGTTATCCAAAATCCAGTTCTGCAAATCAATACTAACATTTTAGACTTTGGCTTAACAGTTCCCAGTAGAAGCTTTTTTATACAAAATGCAGGGGGAGGAACCTTGAACTGGACAATTTCTGAAAGTCTTGAATGGTTAACGGTCGACCCGGTAAATGGGTCAACAGTTGCAACAGGCACAGATAACATTCACGTTGTTGTCGACAGATCCGTCCTCACACACGGATCACATTCCGGTAAGATTTACGTAAATTCCAATGGCGGTAATTCTGAAATCACCATAAATATTGAAGTTGAACAAGAACCCGTCCTGAAATTATCACCAACTGAGCTGGATTTTGGCACAGCTGCCACATCATTAAGTTTTACTATTGTCAATGATGGTGGAAAAACCCTCAATTGGAAGATTTCTGAAAGTTTAGATTGGCTGGTAGTAAGCCCGGCCGAAGGAACAACCACCACAGAGACTGAAACCATTCAGGTTACTGTGGACAGATCCGTACTTTCTTCAGGGGGATTTTCCGACGTGATAACAGTTTCATCAAATGGTGGTGATGCCGAAATCAAGGTAAGTTTGCAGGTGGAAGCTACCGGGGAATGGCTGAAATATGATGATGATCATTTTGAAGGACATTATGATACTGATGCTAAGCACCTGTTCTTCCTGACTCAGTTCGACCGGCCAAGCGATTGGAAAAAATTTAAGATCACTAAGCTTGCAATAAGCTTTCCACCTTTAAGCGGCAATGACAATATTGAACTGTTTTGTTTTAGCACCCAGGAAATAAGCGGAAACCATTGGCCTTATCAATCTCTATTCCAAACTTCTCAGGTAGATCCGGGAGGTGGTTGGAATGTATGGACAGTGGATTGGGGACTTGATTTGGATAGGTTTTGTGTTGGATACCGCCAGATAGAAGAAAAGGCACCCTCCGTGCATTATGACAAGAATGCAAATATGCAACGCAGCTACTATGTAAACACCGATATGAGAGGCTTTCATGTTGATGACATAAACTGGGCAATTAGAGTATATGTTGAGAAAACAGACGGGGAACCTGTTCCTGCCAAATGGCTGGATATCATTGTTAAACCTGTAATTGGTCAATCAATCGATAAAACACGCTTAGTCCCAGATAAAAATAAGCCGCTATGACCAGGAGAATTATCATAATTAGCATATTTCTGTTGATTGGATCTTCAGCCAAATCTCAATTGTATTCCTTTGGTCTCAAAGCCGGGTTGAACTATTCTTTTTACCATTTATCTAACCAGTATGTTTTTTATCAAACAGATGGTAGTAGCCTTGCTTACCATGTCGGAGTTTATGGCCGACGAAATCTGGGAAAGTATTTCATCCAGGCGGATTTGAATATGACATCCGGATTAAAAGGTAAAGTCACTTTCCGGAGAAATCAATACGAATTCAGTAAATCTTCCATTAGCATACCTTTGTTAATTGGTCGTAATTTTTACCCGGGAACCATTAGGGTATATACCGGATTAGTCCCAGGTTTTTACTTTGGGAAAGACAACATACATAGTTTTTTACAAGACCAGCATTTAATTGCTCCGGGGAGCTATGGGAGCAGCCCGGGAATAGGTTACCTTATGGGTTCTGGGATAGATTTTTCAAAGTTCACAGTAGATATTCGATTTGAAGGAAACCTTCTTGGTGGATTTTATTCTGAGCAAAGGAATCCGAATATTCAGACTTTTCACAGATTTTCCCATATTTTGATAAGTCTGGGTTATAAGTTACAATAAAAACATATCCCAAAAACTACCTTATCCCCTTCCCTGCTTGGATTACAGTAAAAATATTCTAACTTTATAATTCCAACATTTCAATAGGACCTGCTATGACTACCGATTTAAATATGAGTTTCTCCGACGAACTCAAGCGTGCTATTAATATCGCACAATCACTGGTCAAAGAATTTTCTAATGACAAAATTTCCCCAGCCCATTTATTAAAAGCATTATTCCATAAGGACGTTGGTTTGACCGACTTTCTACTTTCTCTCGACCAGGACATTTACTATCTGGAAGAATGGGCAGAAGTCAGAATAGAGTCATTACCGAAATCCGGAAGAGTTGAAGAGAATCCACTTGGGGATGAGGCCTTTAAGGCCATCCTTCGAGAAGCAGATAACATCCGTATAAAACTTTCCAAAGATGAGATCGAGCCGGTTCACACTCTGGCAGCCCTTAGCACGCCAGGTGTTGGATTTTCTTATGAGCAACTCAAGTCATTCACCCTATCCCAAAAGGAGGTGATGGACTCTCTGATGGAAATATCAGATCTTCAAAATATCATCGGAGTTCAGGATGATCAGTCTAAATCTGAAGATAAAAAAACGACCCAGAACGCCTTGTTAAAATACTGTATCGACAAGAATGAGTTGGCAATGCAGCAAAAGATGGATCCTGTGGTCGGCCGTGATAGTCAAATAAGAAGTATTACCGAAATATTGGGGCGCAGATCCAAATCCAATGTCCTGATCCTCGGAGAGCCAGGAGTTGGTAAATCTGCTCTGGTCAATGGTTTCTGCCAGCATATCACTGCTGGAAATGTACCAGAGAATCTGAAGGAAGCCAGGATATTCGAATTGGATTTTGGTTCTCTGATAGCGGGAGCATCCTACAAAGGAGAGGTGGAAGACCGCCTGAAAAATATTATCAAGGAGATTCAGCAATATGATAAAGCTATTCTTTTTGTTGATGAAATTCATATGTTGCTCGACCCCCAAAGCGGAACTTCTGGTTCAGCCAATTTACTAAAACCGGAATTATCAAGGGGAAATCTCATCATGATAGGCACCACCTCTGTGGATAAATACAGCAAGTTGATAGAAACAGATGAAACCTTTAACCGACAATTTGAACTAATCAAAATTGAAGAGCCAAATGAACAACAGGCTCTTCGAATGCTCAAAGAAGTCATCCCTTCTTTTGAAAAACATCATAATATCAAAGCTGGTGTGGAAGTGTGTTCTGAAGCCATCCGGCTATCGAAACGCTACCTGAAGGAGCGATCCCTGCCGGATTCGGCTATTGATCTCATCGACCATACTATGTCAGGTGTTCGTTTGATGACTGATATTTCTTCGAAAAAAATTGAGGATCTAATTAGTGAATTAGAGAATTACAAGCCGAAAAAAGGACAGGCAGATAACTTTGATGAATTGGAGTGGTTCTATTCTGATCTAAAAAACCAAATCTCACCAATCCTCTTTTCCAAGCTAAACGAAGAAGAGAAAATCACCCAATTAAAATCAGGAAGAGAAATCTATAATTATTGTAAAAAAATTCTCAAAAATCTTGAGAAACATGCCAAAAACAAGATAGATACCCTGGACAAATCCGATATTGGTGCTATTGTATCGTCGCTGACTGGGATACCACTTGGGAAAGTACAAACTGAGGAGAGAGATCGGCTGATGAATACTGAAGCCCACCTGAAGAAAAGGGTGATTGGACAAGACCATGCTCTGAAAAGCATTGCGGAAGCGATCCTGGAATCACGCTCCGGACTAAACAAAGCAGGGCAACCGATCGGCTCATACTTTTTTCTAGGTCCAACCGGTACAGGAAAAACCGAACTAGCTAAATCTCTTTCTGAATTCCTTTTCCAGGATGAGTCCTTCCTAACCAGGTTCGATATGTCCGAATTTAAAGAGGAGCACTCTGCTGCCCTTCTTTATGGTGCCCCTCCAGGGTATGTTGGCTATGAGGAAGGTGGTTTGTTGGTCAATAAAATTCGGCAGAAGCCCTATTCTGTAGTATTATTTGATGAAATTGAAAAAGCTCACAGTTCTGTCTTCGATATTTTTCTCCAAATATTAGATGAAGGTAAGCTCCACGACCGGTTGGGAAAAGAAGGCGATTTCTCAAATGCCATCATCCTTTTCACATCTAATATTGGCAGTAATTTTATTGTGGATTCATTCGAAAAAGGGGAAATCCCCAGCTCAAATAAACTCATGGAAATCATGAGCAATCATTTTCGGCCAGAATTTCTGGGGCGGCTAACAGAGATTGTTCCCTTTGCCCCAATCAGCCAGGAAAATGTTGTTAAAATCTTCGATATCCATTTAAAAAGCCTATATAAGTCTTTGGAAAACAAGGGTATTGAATTAGTAATGGATTCTAAAGTAAAAGAAAAGCTTGCCCTATCCGGATTCTCACCCAAGTACGGTGCCAGACCTATTGTTGCGGTCATCAGAAATCAATTACGCAGACCACTTTCTAAAATGATTATTTCCGATGAAATACACAGGGGATCGAAGGTAATACTGAAATTGGATAAAAAAGATGAAATTATATGGAACATTGAATAAGCTTTGTTTGTTTAAATAAAAGAGATCATTAACATTTAAAACTAATAATATGCAAATGTATGGAATAGGTGGTACAGAAGCTAAGGGTGATGCTAGCGAAGCCATTAGCGACATACCTCAAAATCGAACCTTAATGGTAGAAAAATTTACCGCGGAACCTCCCATTAAACCTGAAATAGTTGAGGGTCTGACGTCCATTGATGATGTTTTCAACCACTTTCAACCTCAAATTGATGTTGAGTTTACTGACAGTGAGGGAGCTGGGAAGGAAGAGAAATTGTCCTTCAATAATCTTGCTGATTTTGGTACCAAGGGTATTGTTGCCCAAAGTGAGTTCCTTCAGGATCTGACTGTTCAGAAAGATCAGTTTTTTAAGATCATCAAGGAGCTAAAAAGCAACAAACTCCTGCGAAAAGCCTTGGAAAATCCAGATACAAAGGAGGCCACACTAAATGCAATTTATGCTCTTGTGAAAGAAATTGACCAAGCTTGATTCATCCATCATTTAAAAATAATTAGACATGGCATTACAACAATCACAACAAAATATAGATCAGTACCGGGAAAAAGTTGCAGAAAATATCGGGAAGATCGATAAACCCGAAGAAGTGCTAAAATCGAGTTTGGATCAACTAGCCAAAGTAGGTGGTTTTGACCTTTTAGAAGCAGCTTTGGATGGGGTTCAAAATCTGAACCCGGAAAGAAAAGCCAGAAAGAAAATCTTTCTGTCGGAACATTCCAAAAAGAATGACAGGGAGTCCCTCAAAAAGACACTCGAACTATGGGCCGCAGTGTTGTCCTCTACATCAGATGTTTCAGAAATGATTCAGAACTGCGAAACAAATGCTGAGACCAAGGAAAAAACGTTGAAGGAAAACCTTAAAAAAGCTGTTGACTCTTGTAAGGACCTTGAGACATCCTACCGCTCAATGGCATTTTTCTTCAAGAACGCCGGAAGTACTAAGCTTAAAAATGTCAACTTTTTGAATGCTGATACGGAGCAACTCAAAGATCTGGATGACACCCGTTTCATAGATGCCATTCAGGAAGAGCTGGTGCAAAAATACGATCGGCTCGATTTGAGGGATAATTACAGTATCCTGGTTGTTCCAGGATACCTCGGTTCAAACAAGGTAGTCGAAAAATGGGCCAAAATTGCCAATGAAAATAAAGTTATGCTGGTCACAGATTTTGAGCACCTTGATACCCCCGATGACGTAATGGAGCTTTTTGAAGCCAGTAACCTTACCGGAGGTGATATTTACAAATCTAATGTCCTGATGTCTTGCAACTGGCTGGTAGGTCGTGATAAATATACCGAGCTGGGTGAAGATGAAGAACTATTTGTTCCACCTGCGGGAGCCCTCGCCGGGAACATCTACCAGACACTCATGTCA
>JAUVKA010000363.1 GCA_030592205.1 Bacteroidota bacterium
ATTACTTAAAGGGACTGAGCTGGCAGGCTTTAGTGGGATGAAAATCCCGGTAACCAACAGCACTTTCAGCTATGAGTTGAAATTTGAATTGACTGAAGCCTATATGCTGATTTTTCCTGATGAAATGCATAATCCCTTCATTTTCTTCCCTGAGGATTGCACAATTAACTTTAAGTTACATTCATTTGATAGAGTAAGGGAAAACAAGATAGCAGGGGGAGAACTTAATAGGATTTATTACAATCAATATTGGGAGTTTGTAGATGATTTTTACACTAAATGTCAACCCTACAATGACAGTAATAATATCTTAAGAGAGAAGGGTGAATACTATTCTGAGCCCATGGATTCTTTGATGGCTAAGCTTAGTAGCGCAGAAAAGCAAGTGGAAATATCACAATTGAATGAGAAAATAGCTGAGCTGAGTGAGCAGAATCTACATTTAAGTGAAGATGCAAAAAGGTTAACTGAAAAAAGTTTTGAAATCATGGAAGAGATTTCTAGTTGGCGATATGATTACGAGGGGTTTAATTATTCTGAAGCAGCTTACTTCTGGTTTATTCAAAATATTCAAGATCCGAGGAACAAGAATCCAAACATACAGGAGCTCCGGGAGCATTATCAAACATTTCAAAGGAAGCACCCAAAGCATCCATATAATATAATAGTTTCGAATTTACTTGAAGGACTTGATAACATTTGCATAGGAGGAAAATATATTGATTTTACTCTACCTGATATTGAAGGAAATCAGATTAAATTGTCGGATGTAATTCATGGTAAAATTGCCTTAATTGACCTCTGGGCAACTTGGTGTGGTCCATGCATTAAAAAAGCACGGACAATGATTCCAGTATATGAGGAATTCAATGAGAAAGGATTTGTAATTATTGGAGTTGCTGGTGAATGGAATAATCTTGAAGCTATAAAAGAAAGGTTGGCAATAGAGAAATTCCCATGGATTAACCTGATCGAGTTAAATAATCAGAATGGTATCTGGGATAAGTATGGTGTTTCGAATTCTGGAGGCGGTACTTTCCTTGTTGATAGAAACGGTGAAATAATCGCTATTGACCCAACAGCAGAAGAGCTCAGGGGCATTCTGGAAAAAGCACTATAATTTGATTCTCGCTATTCCTTGACATATTTGTAAGTCTAAATTGAGTACATTTAATAAAGCATTTTGAGGATTGAATGGGAAGTACTTCGAAAAACCCAAAGATCAATAAACCAGCTTATTAGAAAGTTGAAAATCGAAACTTTATGAATAAATCAGAATTACTATTATACCAAACCGAAGGTGGACATACTAAAATCGAGTCAGGTTCTAAGAATAAAACTGAAACAAAAATGGGATTAAGAGAAATCAAAGCAGAATTGAACAATCAGGACAAGAAAGATCTGATTATGATTATCTCAAATTTATATAACAAATACAAACCAATTAGAGAGTCTTTGGATTTCTTTGCAAATCCCAATTAAGAAAAGTTATGGCATCAAGTAAGAATTTTGTTGAATTTGTTGTTGACCAAATAGAAGACGCCAGTCAGATTACATACAAATATATGTTTGGAGAGTATAGGGTTTTTTCTGATGGCAAAAATACGGACTTAGATATAGCTTATTGCCTAATTGATAACTGTCATTGATTTTGTTTCGATAAAACCTCCAGCAGTGAGGGTATAGAAGTAGATTCCAGCTTCCCAATTTTCAGTATTGACTGTGGTTAGATGTTTTCCAGCCGCTACAAATCCCTTGTTGATTATTGCCACAGTGCGTCCTGTATAGTCTGTTATTTTGATAGAGACATTGGCTGAGTTTGAAAGCTCGAAATCCAATTTAGTAAAATCTCTGGCCGGATTTGGGTAATTCTGTCCCAATTCACTAATACTGGATTGTATCGCATTCCCATCAATAATATTTGAATGATCATTTAGATTCATTCTCACCATAAAAACCTGGTCTTTAGGAAAATCAAATTTACGGAATATATCTATATCCGGATTATACCTGGCACGGTTTGGAGGATCTTTCATCCTAATTCCGCGGTTAGCACCAATTTCAAAATTTTGGTACTTCTTGTATGGGATGTTTGCTGTATGATAGTTCCAGTATTCAACACCTCCATAATATAGATTGCCTGCTTTGAGAAATTCAGATTCACCATCCTTTATAAGTGGTAAAGTGACCCAGCTATTAAACATTGAAGAGTCAAGAGTTACCATATCAGAAGTCAAAAAAAGTTCGGGGATAGGAATTTCAAGACCAATTTGTGGTGGCTCCCAATACAAGGCTGCTCTAAATTCTATTAATCCATCTGCTAATCCTCCTGTGACATAAACAGAGATTGAGTTCAATTCTACATCTCCATAAATTGGAAAAAGACTACCTAAAAACATCTGCTCATTTGGTTCACCTTCTTCTCCGGGCCTATAAAAACCATACATGAATTTTTCATTCGGGATGTCCCTGCCGCGTGAGTATATTGAATCGGTGATATTAAAGCACACTTCGGCATAATTGTCATCTGGAAATTGTTCTTCCTCCTTCTGTTTCAAATTGTAGGAAGCTTTGTAGTGCCCGAATTCTGTTGGAGTAAAAGCCTCAGATAGAAACAGAGTATCCTTTTCAATGAAATATATTGTATACGGATCGGTACTCCTTTTCCAAATACTTTGGTTATTCTTACTTATATCTATTTCAAGTTGAACATCATTCTGATCATTGAGCCCGAAATTTCTGATTGCAGCTTCAAAATTTGTTAGCGACCCACCAACTTGAGTAATAGGTAAATTATAGCTATAGCTCTCTCTGGTGTTTTCATTTCCATCATCCCATTCAAGTCTATGGTATTCGATACGCAGGTCATTATCCAAGCCTTCACTTAGCTTAAAATCATCAATCAGCCAATAATAAGCATAGGTATCATACCATCTTATCTTAATAATTACATGTGGTCTTCCGGCAGCTACATGCGAAATGTTGGCTTCATAGAGGGCTGCTTCACCTGGACCCACACCCTTAGGTCGTTCTTTATGCCAAGCGCCAAAACCTAGTTCCCAAAAAGCCCATCTCATACCATAATCGTTTGAAATCATCATTTCCATTTCACGGGCAGAACCATACGCCATGAAATTTGTTTCAAAACTTACAACCACAGAAGATCTGTCACTGCAATCAAAAGCTGGGAAAACGATTGAGTTATCAACTTTGTTATTAATATCAAATAATGGTTCCTTGTATTCGTTATATTTACTCAAAAACAAACAAAGATGTCCATCATCCGGAGAACTGGATCTGAAAGGTGGTTCATACACATATTGTGAAATCAGACTGTCATTTGGATACCAATGCCAGTTAAATCCATTGTCTTTGGGATCTTCAAAAGAAAATCCCTCCTCAGCTTTCCAGCCTTGAGGATTATCCGGATTTCCCCAATCGAAGGTGTTATGATAAAAAACTTCTCCTTGGGTTTTTAAATTTGATTGAGCTTGACTTACTTGATTATTAGTAAACAAGAATCCAATTATCAGGACTTGAAGAATTAGTGATTTCATAGGATAGAACTAGGACTAATAAGTACCCAAATTACTTAAAAATGCCAGGATGTCAAATTGGGATTGAAAGAATTTTTTAAAAATAATATAAGAATGTATCTTCATGCCTTTCATTACTAATTGTCAACATCTATATTAAGACTGGTTTAAATATCATATTCAGTACTGTTATGTAAGGTTCACAGTCCTACATTTCAAATTAGAAGACTTCACCGAAGAACTTTATAAGCACAGTGTAAAGGAAATATTTATAGCCAAGAACTTCGGCCTGGTGAAATATGTTTTGAATAGTGGGCTGGAGGTGGTGAGGATTCGGTGACTCGGCCCTTCGGCTCAGCCCAGGGACCGAATGCTCTGGGACCCGCAACTTACAACCAGATTTTCGTACATTTATCTCTATGAAACTCAACATCGCCGAATATTTCCTAATCCTTATCCATCATCCTGAAAAGGCAAGAAATCTTGCTGATGGTAACGTTTTAAATGCAGGATTGATCGGATCAATATTCCTGGATTTATCCCTGAATGAGAATATTATCATCGAGGATGACAGATTGATAGTTAAATCTGTACAGACTAGGCTGCCAAAAGTCCATAAGGAGATTCTGGATAAAATTTCAATTTCCCCAAAAACAAGAAAGCCAAAGGTTTGGATATCAAGATTTTCACAAAGAGCAGGGAAGCCTAAGCGAGGCATCCAGGAAGACCTTGAAAAAAAGGGGATTATTGATATAGAAGATAAGAGGTTCCTTTTTATTCCATACAAACAAACCAGGCTGGTTAACAATAATGTAAGGGATGACCTTATCAAAGAAATGCGGG
>JAUVKA010000153.1 GCA_030592205.1 Bacteroidota bacterium
GAAAAACCTACCCCGCAGGGGTGATGTTATCCAGGCTTTATCGCCTCCCCACCAAGGGATGCGCCGAACGCAGTGAGGTGGAATCCCATATTGGGTGTGGGTGTCTGTGTGACCCCAATTCCCCAATTCCCTTACTCTCTATCTTGAATCATTTTAAATAACCCGTTCCCTGTAGCAAAATCAGCAGTCAAGCGTCTTATCACTGTATTCGAACCTATTTTTTATCCGAACCATGATGAAGTTATTTATTATCTTTTTGTCAATGCTATTTACTATCAATGTTTTGGCTGAAGGGAAGCAGTCTGGAAAAAGGACCTACACCACAAAGAAAATTGTTAATACAGCACCAACTATCGATGGAAGATTATCGGAGTCCGTTTGGCTGGAGGCTGAAAAATCCGGGGATTTTATTCAGTTTCAACCCCAGTCAGGTGCCGCGCCTACCGAACAAACTGAATTTGCCATCTTGTATGACGACAATAATATATATGTAGGTATCTGGGCTCACGATTCTGAGGCTTCCAGCATATCAAAGCGTATGACCCGGCGCGATAATATTGAGGGGGATCTGGTTGGAGTGGATTTTGATTCATACCATGATTTGCGCACATCCTTTGGATTCTGGGTTAGCGCCAGCGGTGTCAAGCTCGATAGGATCATGTCGGATAATGGGAGTAATGAGGATGATACCTGGGATCCCATCTGGTTCGTTAAAACTCATATTGGGGAAAACGGTTGGACAGCCGAGATGCGGATACCTTTTTCTCAGCTTAGATTTGAAAAGGACTCTGAACAGGCCTGGGGTATGAACATTTTACGATTGCTTTTCCGTAATGAGGAAGTTTCCCTTTGGTCTCCTATCCCAAAGGATGCATCAGGCTTTGTTCATCTTTATGGAGAGCTATTTGGTATTAAGGGTATTGAGGCAAGAAAGCAATATGATGTGACTCCCTATACGGTAGCTTCTACTGAGCGTTATGAGGCTGAAGAGGGTAATCCTTTTGCCACCGGAACAGATTATAACTATACAGTGGGTTTGGATGCCAAAATCGGCGTTACAAACAATATGATTCTAGACTTGTCCGTGAATCCTGATTTTGGCCAGGTTGAAGCTGATCCTTCCCAGGTCAATTTAACGGCTTATGAAACATTTTTCGAGGAGAAAAGGCCTTTCTTCATTGAGGGACGCAGTATTCTTAGCTTGCCATTAATGATTGGCGAAGGTGACCTGGCCAACGAGAATCTTTTCTATACCAGGAGAATCGGACGCAGGCCACATGGTTATCCAAGCCTTGCCGGTAATGAGTATACTTCAATGCCTTTGTTTACAAAGATACTTGGTGCAGCAAAGTTGTCTGGTAAAACTGAAAATGGTTGGTCAATAGGAGTCCTTGAAACCGTAACCAGACCAGAAAAGGCTGAAATCGATCTGGATGGTGAGAGAAGATATGAGACAATTGAACCACTGACTAACTTTTTTATTGGAACTGTTCAGAAGGATTTAAATGAAGGTAATACCTTGATCGGAGGCTTGGTAACTTCAACACACAGGATGCTTGATGAAACTCCACTGGACTACTTACATTCTTCAGCTTATACAGGGGGACTGGATTTTACCCAGTTTTTTAAAGACAGAACCTACATGATCTCTGCCAAAACATTTATAAGTCAGGTAAATGGATCAACAGAAGCTTTAACCCGGACTCAAAGTTCTTCTACGCATTATTTTCAACGCCCTGATGCCAGCCATCTGGAATTGGATTCCACCCGGACTTCACTTATGGGGCATGGAGGCTCAGTTATGGTGGGGAAAATTGGGAATTCACCCCTTAACTTTGGGATGTTCTTTAACTGGAAATCTCCGGGAATAGAACTTAATGATGTTGGTTTCATACGCAATACCGACCAACTGTTGCCAATTATGTGGGGGAGTTATCAGTTTCTTGAGCCATTCAGTATTTTCAGGTCGCTTCGTATTAATTCAAGTCTATGGAGTGCGTGGGATTTTTCGGGTACTCATATGGGGGTAGGTAGTAACTTTGGAACGAACATGCAATTCATCAATTTTTGGAGTTTAAGTATGGGAGTTAACGTGCAGCCATCATCCTTATCCACAGCTATGTTGAGGGGAGGTCCAAGCTTTATGGTTCCTGGTAGTATTCGACCTTATGTAACTATACGTACTGATGGAAGGAAAAAACTGGTTTTCAGCCTCACTGGCATGACTCCTGTGGTGTTTGATGGTCATTCCCAGACTAAGGTTGCCAATCTTAATATCACCTACCGACCGATTGATAATTTATCTATCACTTTATCTCCTAATGTGATGTTCGATAAAAGCGAGCTCCAATATATTTCGGAAACCAGTTTTGAAGGAGAATCCAGGTATATTTTTGGAGCAATAGATCAGAAGGTTTTAGGAATGAGCCTGAGACTTAATCTCAATATTACTCCAGAATTCACTATTCAATACTGGGGACAGCCGTTCTTCGCTACTGGTAGTTACTCAGATTTTAAGATGACTACTAATCCAGTTGCCGATAATTATTCAGACAGATTTCATGTATTTACCGATGGGCAGATTGAACACTTCAGGGACGAGGAATATTGCTTAATTGATGAAAATCAGGATGATACGCCTGATTATTCAATTGGTTATCCTGATTTTAATTTTAAAGAGTTTAAGTCAAATCTTGTGGCTCGTTGGGAATTCAGGCCTGGCTCAATTATTTATCTGGTATGGTCGCAGGGGAGATCAGGCTATGATTCCTATGGAGATTTTCAGTTCAACAGGGATTTTGGCGACCTCTACGAAGAGAGCCCAAATAATGTCTTCTTAATAAAGTTTTCATATAGGTTCGGGTTATAGGTCCCGGGGTCCCTCTCTCTCTTGTTTGCTTCGGCAGGCAGGGAGGAGGGGCCTTTTTCAAGACGCAAGAATCAAGACACAAGATACATGAAAGGTTCAGGGGCTCAATTCTTGAATCTTGAATCTTGAATCTTGTATCTTATAATAAGTCCTTTTCCTTCTCTGATCATCCAGGGCATAATATTAAATCCCCGAGCTCCTATCTTATGTGTCTGGTTTATGAAGAGTGCTACAGCGCTGCCCCAGACTGCTCCAGTAAGCACATCGCTTGGGAAATGCATCCCAGACCTGACAGACCACCAAGCTGATAGTTCGGCTATAGCAAATGTTCCTCCGATAATATAGGGTGTCCATCTGGCATCAGGGTATAGCTTATACGTTATAAGGGAGAGGAAGCTGGCATTGTAAAATAGCAATGTAGCATTTCCTGAAAAGAAAGATTCGTTGTTTCCCGACCTAATCCGTTGTTCTATAGGTAAGTCAGTATTGTATGTGAATGGTCTTGTTCTGTTAACCAGGGATTTGGTAAGAAGTTCAACTCCAGTTGAAATGTACAATCCTTCAAAGTACATAAAAGTAAGAGTCATTAGCTCAGACCAACTTTTTTTCTGTCTTTTGGAAATAAGTCCGTATGCTCCAATTGAACTAAGAACACCAAGGCTAAGTGCAGGTTCAAAGAACTCCCTCATGTCGTTCAGTCCGGGATTCCAATTATTGACAGCTGACCGATCAATAAAGAATAAATCTTGAGGGTCTAACCTGGAAATTGGTGTTCTGCCCCAGGCCTCTTTATTCATCTGCCCGATAACTGATCCGTATAGTAAGCCAGTACCCGTTAGCATTAGCCCCATTTCCTGCTCTGCTTTTAGTTCATATGGGAAATCGTCAGGAATACTTAGCTTAATCCTCTGGGCATAGATGTTTTGTTCGCTTAGCAGTAATAGCAGGAGGGGCAAAATAGCACAGTACCTTATAATATATGTATGTTTAATCAAAATAGGGTGGTGTTTTTATGCCCTTATTGAAATCAAAAAGCATGCTTATTTGTTCAGGTGTATTCCTTGGTCCTGACAGCTCTGGTATTTCATCCTCAGAGAAAAATCCTTTATCTGAGGTTTCCAGACCATCCATTTCACACTCACCGATTAGCTCGCATTCCAGGAATATCTTATAAATATAATATAGATCTGAGGGATGATCATGACATTTCTTGTCCATGACTGCCAGAAGTTGTGTTGGTTCTACTATCAATCCAGCCTCCTCCCGGGTTTCCTTAATTGCCATTTCTGAAGGGGTAAACCCAATATCGGCCCAGCCTCCAGGGAGGGACCACTTACCGTCAATCTTTTCTTTTACAAATAGCAGTTTCCCTTCGTCATTAAAGACCACAGCCCTGATATCCACCTTGGGAGTTTTATATCCGTTTCTTTCTTCAAGGTGTAATTTGATTTCTTCTTTATTAATATCAGTTAGCTTTTCCAGCAGTTCAATACATATATTGGAAATATCAATATTTCTATTAAGCTCAAATGGATTTTTGGAGTAGTGAAGGCCTGTTTCAGCTATACTTTGTATTTGTTTTATGTATTCAATGGTCTTATTCATAATATCTTATTGATCAAGCAGAAACGGTTCTATGCATATTCTATCAGTATCCGGATCAGATTATAAACACCTAAAACTGTAAAACTCGGATTGGGGATTGATTTTTTCAAAACAGGTAATAATATATATATATATCCGGTTATTGTATGCGTTCTTTAATTTACTGCCCTAAATATATCTCGAAAAATTCAGATAAAGACTTTTTTGAATAATATTTAGATCCCAATTCCTGAATCTCCAATTTAAAATAATAAGCATGCAAACAAGATTCTCATAAGAAACAGAATCCCACAACAGATAAGCAACTATGGGGCTTTTCATATTAAATAATAAATGTACTTTCACAGGTTATTTCATCTAAACCTATGATTCGCTTCCTAGGCATATTTTTATTATGGTCATTTTTTTCATATGTGGCTGAGGGACAAAGTAAAACCTCTGTTGTTTTGCGGTTTAAGAATCTAACTATTCAAGATCGTCTGCCATCCATGCGTGTTTTGAGCATTTGTCAAGATCAAAGGGGATTCATGTGGTTTGGCACACAAGATGGTTTGTGTCGATATGATGGACATAGCTTTGCTTATTTTTCTGCGGATAATAATAATCCACATAGTCTCCGAAACCACACAGTCCGATCAATAACTGAAGATAAATATGGAAATCTTTGGGTTGGTACGGCTGGTGGCGGCCTTCACTACTTTGACCAGGAATCTTCGAAGTTTTATGTTTATCCTTTGCCTGTTAAAGAAGACCTTGATTATCCAGTAACAAGATATGGACATATCTATGCCATATTAAGAACTTCTGATGAAAATTATTGGATTGGATCATCCGGCCAGGGATTGTACCTACTGCCCAAATACAATAAGCCAGAAGATGTTATTGCATTTTGTCAAGCAGGTGAAACGACCCTTATAACACATATTATTCCAACTGATGAACCTGAAGGGCTGAACGACCCATGTGTATTTTGCTTATATGAAGATAGAAACAAAACAATCTGGGTTGGTACTGATGGTTATCCAACCCCGGGGGGTGGAGCTCTTCATGAATTGTTGTCCGGGGGTGAAATCGCAGGCGAATTTAAGTTTAGAAAATACCGGTCAGATCCAAATGATTCAGCTAGTCTGGGAAGTAATTATATAATGTCAATTGATGAAGACTCTAAGGGAAGATTTTGGGTTAGCAATTGGTTAGGTGGACTTAATCTTCTTGATAGGGAAACTGGCAGGGTAAAACAATTCCGTGTTACTGGAGAGGATGAAAGTCTGAATAACGACAATGTTTACGGCCTAACAGAAGATCCTTATGGTAACCTATGGGTAGCTACATATGGTGGAGGTATTTCGAGAATGGTTGAATCCAAAAACGGTCAAATCGGATTTGTTCCGTACCTACATGAAGATGGGAATCCAAATACATTAGTAGGAGATTCTGTTCGACAGGTTTTTAGGAGTGAATCTGGATTGATATGGGCTATTACCTGGACTTCAGGAATAAGTAAAATTCGTGTTACTCAGAATCCATTCTTGCACATACCGTTGCCAAACCACTCGTTTTCAGAAATAAGAACTGAAGTTGTGCGTGATATGTGGCTTGGGAATGCTGGAGAATTGAATTTGTATACTGAAGAGCAAGGGTATATGAAGCTTGAAATGCATGATGAAACTGGAGTTTGGAATTTTACTAAAATTGCAAGCCCAGATACATGGCCTTCTGCACCTGTATTTCAGACTAAGATGGTAAAGAAATTCGCTGATAATGCTGAATTTGAAGACCTTGTGGATAGTGTAAGAGTTTTTTGTGAGGATTCAGAAGGCAATTTATGGCTGGGGAAGGGTGATGTATTATTGAAAATTGTATCAAATGAGCAGAATGAGATCAGGGTTGATTCATTTGTCAGAAATAGTCAAAATTCAGCTGCATTTAAGGGATTTCATGTTACAGGAATTGTAGAAGATCAAAATGGAGGAATTTGGGTGTCTTCCTACGATGCTTTGAATTATTACCTCCCAATATCTAATAGTTTTAAACATTTTACAATAAAAGATGGGCTTCCTGGCAATGCTATTACAGGAATGCTTATCGATCAAAATAATTTTATTTGGCTAGCTACGGAGAATGGTTTGGCTAGCTTTGATCCATCCTTATTAATTTCACAAAACTATAATTATTTCGATGGTCTGCCATTTGAAGACTTTGGTCCTCGTGTTGGCTATGGGTCGGAGGGCGATCAAAAGTTTCCGGCTTCTATAGAGTTACCTGATGGACGTTTTGTTTTTAGCTCATTGCAACATGGAATATTAGTTTTTAATCCGGATATAGTATTCAGGGATCTCACCCCCCCAAAAATATGGATCACTGAATTCAGAATTCTTAATGAGCTTATGAGTCCTGAGGAAATTTATATCGGACCTCGTAATAACGGGCATGAGATTTCTTTTGCAGAGAATATCATATTGGGATCACGAGATAAATCATTTTCGTTTACTGTTAGTGTTTTAGATTTTTTTTCTCCGGAAAATACAAGGTTAACCTATCGACTTCGACCTTTTGATGAATCCTGGCAATATATGGATGCCGGATCAAGATTACTTACATTCTCTTTGCTGTCCCCTGGTGAGTATTTGTTTGAAGTAAAGGGTGCAAACTCTGATGGAATCTGGAATGAGGTGCCAACGGCAATAAATCTGCATATCCCAACTCCGTGGTATAGCCAAAGTTGGTTCAGCCTGGTTTTTGGATTGCTGGCGTTTTCTATAATTATAATAATCATAATCAGGGCTAAGCAAAGAAGTCAGATTGTGCAAGCATTAAATCTGGAAAAGTTGCGTCGGGAAGAGCAGGATAAGTTTACTCAAATGAGGATGCGGTTCTATACGAATGTTACACACGAATTCAGAACCCCGCTTACACTTATATTAGGTCCTTTAGGGAAACTGGAGAGATTAGTTGAAGATAATCCGGAGGCAAGAACCGACCTGTCTATTATGAAAAGGAACGGTTTGCGGCTTTTAAATTTAGTTAATCAATTGATGGATTTTCGAAAGGTAGAAACGAAAGCAATGCAGCTACAGGTAGAGGAGGGCAGTTTTAGTGCATATATAAAAGGGATCTGTGATTTATTTAGTGAGAATATTGTTTCACGGGAAATTAAATTCAAACTCCTCGATGATCCAGAGGAGATTTATGGCTATTTTGACCGTTCAGCCATTGATAAGATTGTCTTTAATTTACTTTCGAATGCTTTTAAATACACGGAAAAACGAGGATCGATATCAGTTACCGTTAATGCATTTATGGGTCAGGCACCTTCAGGGCACATCGGGCAATCTCAACTTATTGAGTGGGTAAGAATATCTATTCACAATTCGGGTGCAGGAATTCCTGAAAGTGAACAAAAAACGATATTCCAAAGATTTTACCAAACAGATTCTGCTTCTCAAGGATCAGGTATTGGTTTATCCATCGTTCAAAGTTTGACAGAATTGCATAAGGGAAAAGTGGAATTATTCAGTAAGTTAGGTAAGGGGAGTACTTTTACTGTAGAAATTCCAATCGACAGGTCAGTCTATTTGGAAAAGGAAATATCTGAAAGGCATATCCAGTCTGGCGGAGATTTTACATCATTCAGACCCACAGTAATACGCCAGCATAGCGATACTAGGAGCAATTATTTACGCAAGGCCAAATGTCTTTTGGAAGTAATGATAGTTGAGGATAATCCGGATATGCAAAATTTCATCGAGGGAATACTCCAGGAAGACTTTAGGGTTCGCAAGGCCAATACTGCAGAAATGGCATTGAAGATAATTGATGAATATGAACCTGATATTGTTATCACGGATATTATGATGCCAGGAATTGGCGGGTTTGAGCTTGTCAAGTTATTGAAGAGTGATGAGAGGTTTACACATATCCCTATTATTATTTTAAGTGCTATTGAGGGTAAAGCTAATGAAATACAGGGGCTTAAGCTTGGCGCTGAGGATTTCATAAGCAAGCCATTCGACCCTGAGGTTCTCCTGGCAAAAGTTCATAATCGTTTACGAACCAGAATTCAATTCAGGGATAGATTTATGAGC
>JAUVKA010000156.1 GCA_030592205.1 Bacteroidota bacterium
CAGGATTTTCATCAAGAAGTCCCATGTAACTTTCGGTAAGGATACAGTCGTATAATCGTTGGTCAGTAACTGGTGCAGCCACAATCGCTACCTCAAATACTCCAGGATGAGCCAGCATTGTGTAAGCCGACATATATCCACCATAACTATGACCCTGAATAGCCATATAATCTCCATCTACCCAGGGTTTCGCAGCAAAGTATTTTGCAGTTTCAACAAAATCATAGCTTTCCCATGTACCCAGCTGTTCATGTACAACTTTTTCAAACCTGGCTCCATAACCACCATTACCACGGTTATTTACATTCACTATTAAATACCCATTTTGAGCAAGGTATTGATGAAATCCATTAGTTTCAAAGGAGTTATATACTCCCTGTGATCCGGGGCCTCCATAAATACTCAGAACCATGGGATAAGCCTTATTTTCATCAAAATCAATAGGCTTGACCATGTATCCGTCTAATTTTTGTCCATCAGATGCTGTAAAACTGAATAACTCCCGGGGTGAATAAACATGGTTTTCGATGTATTCATTTACCGTTTTATTGTCTGCTAACTTCTCAAGCAATTTCCCTTTAGTTGTCCACATTTCCACCTGGCTTGGAGTTTGGGTATTGGAATATACGTCCAGATAATACAGTCCGTTAGGAGCTACATTTAAGCGATGGTTTCCCGCTTCCTTAGTCAATCTTTTTTTCCCTTTGCCATTTAATCCAATACTATATAAATGCCTTTCCAGGGGAGATTCTTCTGTTGAAACATAATATAATTTTTGTTTCTTTTCATCAATGGCGTCAATTCCAATTACTTCCCACTCACCTTCTGTGACCTGGTTAATAAGCTTACCCTCATAATCATAATGATAGATATGAGCCCATCCGTTTACCTCCGATACCCAGAAAAATGAATTCATATTTTCAGGAAAATAGAAATGGTGCATTCGCATGCTGAAAAAATCATAAGCATCGATCCAACTGTCGGATTTTTCCTCCATAATTACTTCTTTCTTACCGCTGGAGGTCTCGCATAGATATAGTTTTAAAATATCATGAGCTCGATTCATGTAAACAACTGCGAGCTTTTCAGCTTCTGAAGTCCAGTATATTCTTGGGATATATCCATCGTTAAGAGGAATGTCGAGCCATTTTGTAGTTTCTTTTGTGATATCAAGCACTCCGATTTTAACTTTTGGATTTGGATCTCCAACCTTTGGATATGGTATTTCCATATATTCAGGATGTGTTCCTGAGAAATCTGTAAGCTGATATAGAGGAACTTCCCGTTCATCCGATTGCCAAAAGGCAATGTGCTTACTGTCATGTGACCATGACCAGGCCTGAACCATACCAAATTCTTCTTCATATGCCCAACCGAAACGACCGTTGTAAAAATGATTCTCAGCATCATCAGTTAGCTGGGTATGTTTTTCATTTGCAAAATCGAAAACAAAAAGATTTCCATCCTTTCCATATCCTAATTTTTTCCCGTCTGGTGAAATTTCAGCAGTAAATGCCGATTTAATAACTAGCTTAAGAGTCTGTTCATTGATGGAGTAGATATAGTAGTCTGAGTTTCCTGAATATCTCCAAACAGGTGAGAAATTTGTTTGAAACAGAAGGTATTTGAAATCTTTCGTCCACTGAAATTCCCGATAGGAGAAAGCCTGGTCAGTTCCCAGGAAAGTTAGATTTTCACTGCTGAAAACGAGGGTTTCCTCTTCCGATTTCATGTTATGAGTCCATATTTCCTGGGCGCCATTATTTATTTTGGTAAAGGAATATTTGTCTCCGTTTTCAATCCAGGTAAGATTAGAGGGTGCTCTCTGTCCTCTCAGCTGGCCAGCTGAAAATATTGCTTCGCGAAGTGATTCATATTTATTTTTTTGTCCAAACGTACTATTGCTAATAACAATAAGCAGAGCGAGGAATAATACCTTATTCACTAATACTTTCATATTTTGAAGTTTAATATTTGTTGAATTTATTATTCGGCAATGAAATTTTTAATGACTGACTTTGCTTCGTCAATACCAGAATATACTGCAATCTGAAGATTCGGGCAACCTGAGATCATGGCAGAAAGTTGATCATTTCTGTCAGCCTGTGACAGACACAGGATTTTTTTATCCAGCGATACTGCCTTGGCGATCTCGAATCCTACTCCAAGACTTGGAGTGCTAACTTCTGCAACTACAACATCAGCAGAATCCAGCCATTCCACATCCCTTTGATAGATCTCATCAGCTGGCAAATGCAGATCGGTTTTGAGTTCTTTTTCACCAATATGTTCGGTGAGAACGTTTCCAAATGACTTTATATAGGATATTAATTTCAGATATAACTCCTGGTCGGAACGACCACCGCGGATAGAACCACAAAAATATATATTCAGTGCTTTCTTATCCATGTTGTTCTTTGTATCGTTCTATTTTTTGCAAAATCATAGGTTCAGCATCCTGATACATTTCATTGATGAATTCATCATGGAAATTATAGGTTCTTTCCTCGAAGGGCATATCATTGATCCGGTCAAAAAGCATTCCCTTGGCCTTTTCGATATCCTTGCCATAGATATGAAATGAATCGGCTTGCCAATTCAGTCGTCCAAGCCTCACTTCCTTACCTGTTTGTTTACTTATTTTATCAGCTATTTCCTCCCGGTTGAACTGTACAAAGCCGAACATATTCATAAAATTTGCTCCCCAGGCATCATTGCTGCGAAATCTTATATTACAATTTAGCCAATATAATCCTTCTTTGTCCTCCATGATCCGGTACCAACAACTTTGCAGACAGGGAGGATCATATACTTGCAGGTCGTGATTCGGCATCCAGGTAATCATTTGGGCCTGGCGGGTAAAAGGTTGTTTGATGAGTTTATCGATTACATTCTGGATCTGGTCAATACTGAATCCCACATCGTGTGAACTATTTTTATCAGCCGGATCCATTAGCTCCTTCCATGAACCATATTTGGCAAGTCGACCATGATAAGTGTATTCCCAACGTGTATCATCAGGGTCATTCATGTTTTTCACCCAGCTGTCCTTGAATCCCTTAAGCTCCATCACGTATTCCTTCAGGTCGTCAATCCCGCCCGGAAAGGCTTTATGGATCATAGGATCAGTCTCCGGCTCAAGAATAGTAATATTCATTGTACAGTCGATGCTTAATGGATCACCCACTTTATCATATTGGGTTTTAAAAGGTGTCCCTTCCTTATAAAGTCTGATTAATGCTGATTCATAGGCTTTTGCAATACTCTTCTCTTCCACACAAATAACGGGTATATTCATCTCATTATAATATTAATTTATTTTGTATTCGATGCAGCTCGCCAAGTTAGTTTTTCGTGTTTGTGAAAATAATTCTCATGGCTCGGTTCATTTTATCTCAGTTTGAAATCAAGCCACTAATCTAATTATTCAATTTCTTAAAAAAAAGCCACCCCGGGAATTCCGGGATGGCTTCAAAAATTTTATACAGTAATTCTCTACTTCGAAACTATCATTCGCTTTGTTTCTACAAAACTCCCGGCTTTCAGGGTATAGAAATACACACCTGACTCGAGGCTTTCAGTATTGACAGTGGTATTGTGTTTTCCAGCCGCCATATTACCATTATGAATTGTCAGAACAGTACGACCTGTCATGTCGGTAATTTCAATATCCACTTCTGCAGGATTGGCTAACTCAAAGCTAATATCCGTTGTATTCTTAACAGGATTAGGATAGTTTTGCTCAAGCTGGCTCATGGCGGTGTTTATATCAACTCCATCAATAATATTTGAATTATCATTAAGGTTAAGCTTAACCATAAGCTTTCTTTTTGCCATAATTCCACCGGTTGAAAAATCTTCTTCAACTCCTCCGCGACAAACAGAAACAGCATCATTTACCTTAACACCAACATCAGAACCTATTTTGAAGTTTTCGTATCTCCTGTAAGGCCTTAATTCGGGGTGCCAGTTCCAATATTCGACACCTGCATAAATTTTATCTTCCGGAACAAAAAATTCAGATTCTCCGTCTTTTTCAAAAGGTAGTGTGACCCAGGTATTATGCATGGACGAGTCCAGAGTTACAATTTCGGAAAGGAGCATTTCTACCGGAGTCTGGTCTTCTTCTTCTGGTGGAGGAATCCAGTACAAGGCAGTACGGAATTCTATTTGCTCATCAGCCATTCCTCCTGCAACAAAAACGGAAACTGAATTAACTTCGCAATCACCATAGATTGGGAAAACCGCGCCAACCAAATGCTGTTCATCAGGAGTCCCATCAGCTTCATAGGCTTCAAAACCCCAGACAAATGATTCCTCAGAAGTATCATCACAACGAGAATAAACTGAGTCGGTAACATTGAAGAATACTTCAGCCATGTCATTTTCAGGAGTTTGTTCATCCTCCTCCTGAATAAAATCATAAGTGATTTTGTAATGGCCGAATTCAGTTGGAGTAAATGACTCTTCAATATTTACCGTGTCGAGAAGAAGAGTTGGTATATAATCAGCCACTGATTTTTGGCTCCAGATACTCTGACTGTTTTTCACGATGTCAAGATCAAGGTGTACCCCATATTGGTCAAATTCACCAAAATTAAATACACTAGCTTGGAAATTAGTATAAGCACCTCCAAGCTGAGATATTGGAATGTTATGGATATAACTTTCTGTGGTTCCTTCATCTCCATCATCCCATTCGAGAGTATAGTGCTCCAAACGGAGGTCATTATCCCAGGCTTCAGCCAATTGAAAGTCATCAATTAACCAAAAGTAATCATTTGTTCCACCCCAGAAGAATTTAATAATTACCTCAGGAGCACCTGCGGCTACCTCACTAATATTAGCTTCAAAAATTGCTGCTTGTCCCGGTGCAACATCATCAGGTCGGTCTTTGTGCCCGCAGCCGAATCCAACATCAAAGTTTGCCCAATGCACTCCATCATCACGTGATACCATCATAAACATATCCCAATCACTGGAATAGCACATAAATGATGTCTCATAGCGAACCACCACAGATGATTTGCTTGAGCAATCAAATGTTGGAAATACAACACTATTATTTACTGAAACAAAATCTTCAGTTGCCAAATGGGTATTATACTGATCGAGATGCAGACCAAGATGTCCATCTTCCTTTGTAGTAGAAAGAAAAGGAGGTTCCTGTACCCATTGTGAGACCAGACTATCATTGGCACTCCAATGCCAGTTGTATCCGATATCATCCGGGTCTTCCATATAGAATCCTTCAGGGGCTTTCCAGCCCTTTGGGTCATCAAGATCCTCCCAATCGAAAGTGGTTGAGTAAAACACTTCTCCAGATCCCTTAAGATCGTGATTACTTTTAGTTTGTTGTGATTGTGCTGAAAAAGAAATCGCAAAAAGCAACACCAGCATCAAAAGAGTAAATTTTTTCATAAACAGCTTGTTTTAAAGGTTTACTCAAAGTTAGAAAAAATAAAAATAAGAAAGCCACCCCAGGAAACCGGGGTGGCTTTTTATATGCTGGTGAGGCAATTGGAAACTACTTAACAATCATTCTCTTCGTGTCAACAAAGTTACCGGCTTTGAGAGTATAGAAATATACACCAGCCTCAAGGCTTTCAGTATTAAGCTGCAAACTATGCTTTCCGGCTGGTCTGTTGCCTTCATTAAACTGAAGAATTGTCCGGCCGGTCATATCTGTAACTTCTATAATTACATCAGATGAATTTGCCAGTTCATAAACTATCTCTGTTGAACCCTTAACCGGGTTTGGATAATTCTGCTCCAATTGGCTCATTGAAGTATTCATGAAAATTCCGTCAATAATATTAGAATGATCATTTATGTTAAGTTTAACCATTAGCTTTCTCTTAGCAACCGTTGTGCCACTATCAAAATCTGCTTCAACGCCTCTCCGGCAAACCGAAACAGGATCATTCAGTTTAACTCCTACGTCAGATCCGATTTTGAAGTTCTCATAACGTTTATAGGGGCGAACTTCGGTATGCCAGTTCCAATACTCAACACCAGCATAAATTTTATCTCCTGCGATGAAAAATTCTGATTCTCCGTCTTTTTCAAAAGCCAGAGTGACCCAGGTATTATGCATAGCTGAATCGAGTGTTACAATTTCGGAAAGGAGCATTTCTACCGGAGTCTGGTCTTCTTCTTCAGCTGATGGAACCCAATACAAAGCTGTTCGGAATTCGATCTCACCATCTGCCAAACCTCCGGCCACAAAAACGGATACTGAATTAACTTCACAATCTCCATAGATGGGAAAGATGCCTCCGACAAAATGCTGCTCGTTGGGTACGCCTTCATCTCCATATGCCTCAAATCCCCATACATATGTTTCCTCAGAGCTGTCGTCGCAACGGGAATATACTGAATCGGTAACATTGAAGTAGACTTCGGCCATATCGTTTTCGGGTGTTTGCTCATTTTCTTCTTGAACAAAATCATAAGTGATTTTATAATGGCCAAATTCTGTAGGAGCGAATGGTTCTTCAATACCTACAGTATCCAAAAGGAGAGTTGGCAAATAATCACTCTCTGATTTTTGGTTCCATATACTCTGACTGTTTTTAACGATATCCAGGTCAAGATGTACTCCATATTGATCAAATTCACCAAAATTCAGTACGCTAGCCTGGAAGTTTGTATAGGCACCACCGATTTGGGATATAGGAATATTGTAAATAAAGCTTTCTGTGGTTACTTCATTTCCATCATCCCATTCCAGAATGTAATGTTCTAATCTCAAATCATTATCCCATGCTTCAGCTAGCTGAAAATCATCCATTATCCAGAAATAATCGTCGGTTCCACCCCAGAAAAATTTAATAATTACCTCAGTGGCACCAGCGGCAACCTCACTGATATTGGCTTCAAAAATAGCAGCTTGGCCTGGAGCTATGTCATCAGGTCGGTCTTTGTGCGCACAGCCGAATCCAACATCGAAGTTCGCCCAGTGGACTCCAGCATCGCTGGATACCATCATCAACATTTCCCATCCACCTGAGTAACACATAAATGAGGTTTCATATCTAACAACAACAGAGGATTTGGTGGAAAAGTCGAAGGTTGGAAACACAATACTATTATTCACTGCGATTGTGGGATCCAAATACTCATTATACCTATCGAGATATAAAGCCAGATGTCCATCTTCCTTTGATGTGGATTGAAATGGAGGCTCTTGAACCCACTGGGAGATCATGCTATCATTGGCCATCCAGTGCCAGTTATAGCCATTGTCATCAGGGTCTTCCATATAAAACCCTTCAGGGGCTTTCCATCCCTTTGAATCATCTGGATCCTCCCAGTCGAAGGTGGTTGAGTAAAACACTTCGCCAGATCCTTTAAGATCATGATTGCTTTTTGTTTGTTGTGATTGTGCTGAAAAAGAAAAAGCAAGAAACAACACAAGCATCAAAGGAGTAAAATTTTTCATAAACAGTTTGTTTAAATGGTTTTCTCAAAGTTAGAAAAAAAAAGAAAGCCACCCCAGATTTACTGAGATGGCTTCCAAATTATATTCTACTATCGCTTAGTCAGCAATGATCATGCGCTTTGTATCAACAAAGTTACCAGCTTTGAGGGTGTAGAAATATACACCTGCTTCAAGACTTTCAGTGTTTATTTGTAAACTATGCTTTCCTGCCGGTTTGTTACCTTCATTGTACTGAAGTACTGTTCTACCAGTCATATCTGTGACTTCAAGAATCACGTCAGATGAATTTGCCAGGTCGTAAACAATTTCCGTAGATCCCTTTACCGGGTTAGGATAGTTTTGCTCCAACTGGCTCATGGAGGTACTTAAGTCAACTCCATCAATTAAATTGGAGTGATCGTTAAGTAACATACGGGTCATCAATATAGCTCCGTTCGTGATTCCCTGGGTAAAATCAGCATCAACATTACCTCTAACAATCGAAGAAGGATCGTTAACCTTTACACTTCTGTCAGCACCAATAGCAAAGTTTAGATATCTCTTATACGGGAGTTGTTCAGTATGCCAGTTCCAGTATTCCACACCAGCATAAACAACATCACCGGCGATAAGGAATTCGGATTCACCGTCTTTTTCCAAAGGAAGTGTAATCCAGGTGTTATGCATAGCTGAATCGAGGGTTACAATTTCAGAAACCAACAATTCAACTGGTGTTGGGTCTTCTTCATCTACGGGTGGCAGCCAGTACATTGCCATTCGGAATTCAATCTCCCCATCAGCCAATCCTCCGGTAACAAAGGCAGAGATTGCATCGACCTCAGTATCTCCATAGATTGGGTAAATATTTCCAACAAAATGCTGTTCATTAGGC
>JAUVKA010000295.1 GCA_030592205.1 Bacteroidota bacterium
CTCCTTGACATATTTCCAGAGTTTACCCTTATCGGTATAGGCTAACTCTTTCCCATCTGGCGACCAGGCTAATTCAAACTGACTATTTACCGAATCTACTTTTGTTATTAAACGTGATTCACCACCATTTGATGGAATATATTTTATTGTATTATCATTTGAGAAATACGTTATGGATTTCCCATCAGGAGCCCAATCAATGGGAGCCCAGGCAACAAGGTCCGATTCAGTGGTAATTTGGCTAAGGTTGTTGCCTTCTTTTAAAATGGTAAAAATATGCATGATATATTTCTCATTTTTTATCTCTGGTCGAATAAATGCAATGGAATTTCCATCTGGTGACCAGCAGGGAAAACGATCCTGAAGTTCAACTTCTATGTTTGTCAGTTGCATAGGAATACCCCCCTCAACCGGAATTGTAACAATGTTTACGTCCCATTTTTTTTCACCATCTATAAAATAATTCCTCGCTCCCGAAAAAACAATTGTTTTTCCATCAGGAGAGATATCGTTTCCACTTCCCGGGGCAGCGGTGTACATTTCAAATTCGGATTGTATAGGAATTGAATCTATTGTTCCACCTCCGGACGGAACATAAAATATTTTCCCACGATCCCCTCTGAAAAATATATTTTTCCCATCCTGACTCCATTTTGGATAAGAAGTCCATCCCTGAGGAGTAACCTGAGTGGCGATACCTCCGGAAGAATTCACTGTATAAATAATTTCGTATTCAGGATTCCATAGTTGAAGTCCAATTTTGTTATCCGAAGTCCAGCCAGCTACTTCATAATGAGAAGACAGTGGTAAATCAATTTTTTGGGGAACATCTAAAGGCCTTCCTTTATCCGAAACCGGTACAATCCATATCTCTTTAGGCACGTCATTAAATGATGGCCTTCTAATGAAAGCGATCATTTTACCATCAGGAGACCATGAAGGCCCAATTACCTGTCCATTTGGAAAGTTGCTAACTTGTATTGGAGTACTTCCTTCCGAGGGGATTACCCAAATATTGGAGAAAAGTTTTCCAGCATAAAAATCTGAGGACTGTTCACTGTCATTGCCTTTATTATATTTCACATAGGCAATCATACTTCCATCGGGAGAAAAAGCAGGTTCCTGTGTCCCTGGCTCTGTTAATTCCTTTGGTTCGCCTCCATCAACCGGTAAGGTGAAAATTTGAATGTATTTGTCTTCCCAGTTTCCTATTTTATATCCTGTTGCATAAGCCAAAATTTTACCATCCGGAGACAGGCTTATTCGAAATTCTTGAGGCATGCCGCACACGTGAGAAGGAACAGGAACTTTTTGAAGTTTTCCTCCTCTGGAAGGGACGACGTAAATAGAAGTGCTACTTGTTTTTAGTTCTAACTCTGCATTTACAGCTATCCAATTACCATCACCTGACCAGGCAACTGAACTTACATTACTGACAGCTCCTATGTTCTCAGTTAATCTTTGAGGTTCTCCGGCAACATAAGGATCGACTTCTCCTGAAACAGGTATAGTCCACACACACCCATCCAGAATAAATGCCAAGCGCTTGCCATCTGGTGATAATACTCCATTACCTGGATTTGTTGGCATCTTAATCTTTGTAAATTTTGGTATCAGTGGAGTTTCCGGAATTATCTCAGCAATTTGTATTAACCTTGAAAGCCTTTCTCTGGCAATTTTAACTTCACTTTTTTGTCCGGGGAAATTATTGACCAAACGCTGATAGGCTTTAGTAGCTTCATCTCTTCCTAGCTTTTCATAACAAAACCCAACATGAAGCAAGGCTTTTGCCTGTAGTACCAAGTCGGCTTTTTTATCTTCCACAATTTGATTGTAAATATCAATTGCTTCGAGCAATGAGCCTTCTCCCTCCTCTTTTATTAGAGCTTCCTGATAGAGTGTTTGATAGTTCTGAGAAAAAAGTGGGCTGATACCGCTAAGAAAAAGAGCAGTAAGCAACAGAAAAGTCGTTATTAAGGTTTTCATTTTAGTATCCTCCGAATTTAGTTTTACTTCTAAAGCAAAATTAATTCGTAAAAAGAGGCTCATTGTCACCTAATAGTAAAGTAATGTTAAAGTTAGGTCATGAAAATGGAAGTCAGCAGAAGAATAGTAATAATTATGATAGTGATTGATGATATCCCAATTGGAAGCCATACGGGTGCAATCCAGGGACGAGGTATAAGAAAAAGAACATTAATCGTTTTAAGATTAGAAGGCCACTTGATCAAAATGTAAAGCGAGAGATAATAGAACAAATCCCAAAATGCAAATGTCCAAAGAAACACAACCATCATGTCAAGCCATGTTTTTCCCACTAAAAGAGCTAAGGTTACAAGCATCAATATTGTGGCTACTTCCCTTGTTTTCTCAATAAAAATAAAGTGTTTAGGAATTTCTTTTAGTAATTCTCTATTTGATCGTGAGTCAATAATTCCAAGTGCCCTACGAAGATATACCACGGTCACTCCTTCTAAATGAGCCATGCTGATACCAAAAAGAGCTAATAACAAAAACTTTTCCATCACAAATTATCTTTCTTTATGATTATTGTTCAGTTTATTAGGGGGAGACAATCAAAGGTAGGGAAAAATAACGAATGGCAAATGGCAAATGGCGAATGACGAATGACGAATAATTCTTCAATAATAGGCTTCCAACTTTGATGCTGCTTGAGTCCAGAGTCCCAAGTCCCTGATTACTCCATCCAAGGCGATAATTTATATTTCTTCAATCGATTCTCATTGATCAGGGTTTGTCGGGTTTCGTAATCAAAGCGCAAAGAATCTTTATATGTATGAGTCACTGAAGTAAACAAACCGAAACCATTCTTGATATTTGAGAATCCTGCAAAATTATAATCCGAATAGCCATTTAAGTATTTTTTATATTGAACCAGATTTGTATCGGCTCCGGCAATATGGATATCAATATATCCTAAGTAAGTGCGTAAAACACTGTCATTGACCGTCATCTGCTGGAGAATAGCTTTAATAAATTCTTCATAGGTAATGCTCATTTCCCTGTAAGTCTCACTAGGGGCTGAGATCCATTGAGTATTCTGAATCTTTACAAACTTTGATCTAAAGCCTTGTGATGTCTCTTCGATGAATTCGAATTGAACATCTATCTCGTTCATTGCATGAGGCTTTTGTCCTGGGCTAGAATGATCCCAATGTACTTTAAATGTTGTAGAAGGAACCAGATAAACAAATTGTTGACCTCTTTTTGGAGTGGAGATAATTAAGGGATCGATTATTTCAATTTGTCCAATGATTTCTTCATATCCGGGGATATTAACCTGTACCCGAAGTGAATCGCCATACTTTCCTAATAAATTGCTAAGCTTTAATTTGAAATAGTAATACTCATTTTGTGGAGAGTGAAAATATCCTGAATCCTTTTGAAGGCCATTCTCCTTGTTAATCGGTAGATTTTGCCATGGGCTGGTGAAGTTAGGCTTAAATGCAACGATCACTTCTAAATCATCAAAGAAAAGGGAGTCATAAATATTCGCCACAGTCAAGGGATTATACTGTGCACCAAAACTTTTTTCAATCAATATTTGATGAATACTATCACTATCATCAAAAATAGCATATACAACAGGTATTGGCTTTGAGGGAATAGAGATGATGGGATCTGTCTCACAACCAAAATAGAAGATAATTAGTATTCCAGCCAGTCCACGATAAAATAGACTCATGGGTATTCTTTTGTTTAAGGGAAGACAATCAAAGGTACTAAAAAAAGACGTAAGACGAAGGACGAAAGACTAAGGGCTGGAAATTCCCCTTGAATTAACAGGGAGCGCAGCGACCGGAATTACCCTGAATTAACCTTGCCTCCAGATCCAAACATCCTGTTCCTGTTTGCCAGGAATATGTTCAAGCAGAGAAAGTTCTTTGGTCCATTCTTTTACATATTCGGGAGGTTGGAAAGCGGCGAAGGTTCTGTGGCCTTCTGTAACCTGACCACGAATAACCAGTTTTCCGGCCTGGAAAATCTGCTTCTCCTGTTCGGATAGTTTATTTAGAAATCCTTCTCCGTGGAGAGTCAAAAATAGAATCCCACCTTTCCTTAAAACACGAATCAATTCCTTAAGCCATTGCAAATGTGCTTCTTCTGAAAGATGAGTGAATATCGATATCCCATAAATCAGATCGAAGGATGCATCGGGATATAACAGAGGAGGCATCAATGAATTGTCGGCAAAGCTAATCCCGTGGAGATTTTCTCTGCACCAGGATATGGTTTTGCTATTATAATCAGTTCCGTTATAAGATTCAGCCTCGGGAACCAGTTCGGGCAGATGCCTCAACACCCTGGCCGGACCGCAGCCCCAATCAAGGATTGCGGTATCGTTGAGCTTTCTGTGCTTTTGTACAAGATCAATTAACCACTGAGCAGTTTTCTTTCCATTGTCATAGTACCTCATGTAATCAAGAAGAAATGATTCATACATCAAATAATCAGGGGGAAGAATAAGACCAGGGTGTTCTTTCAGGAAGGCCCGGTTTTTCTTTCTCATTCCAAACCGATGGAAATAAAACCTTAACCTGTCGGAAGCCTGCATGAGTCCTAATTTTCTAAGCAGATTGCTAATTTGGCTTTTCATCCTTTCATCCTTTCATCTTTCTATTGATCATTGATCTTTGATCGTTCCAAATTTCTTTATGATATCAGCCAGAAAGATATTAGCCCTGTGTTTCATACCTGGGGAATCAATTCGGATAACTTCCTCGAGCATAGGGATGAGTTCATATTTCAGGTATGGACCTTCACTGATCCGCTCAACCACCAGGTCAGCTAAAACCCTTGAAGAATCAACCAGAAGTTCTTCGAAATTCACATATGACATGGAAGCAAATATACAAAATACCGAAGGAGAAAACCCAACTATTCAATAGTTGGGGGGTGCAGTTTTTCTCTTGCAGCGTACTCCTTAGCCTGGTGCATAAAGGCCTGCAGCCGGCTTTCAAAAGATGCATCCACCTGTCCATCATAAGCAAAATTTTCCCATGGGATATTATTATGATCTTTCCTGAAGAGACCGCTGATAGAACAGTTCAAAGTGCCGGGCATACAGGTAAATGGCAGAATATTCATCACTCCTGAAATATGGCCTTCAGCTAAAATGGAAACTGTGCCGATCGACAATGGAGGATCACCATCATAATCGTGATGGATATAATCATCACAGCGTTCCAGCATATCTGCTACATGAACAAAGGGACCAACAGGCAGTATCTTCTCAACTGCTTTGATCAACTTTTGCTCAAAATAAGATTGGAAACCTCCCTGCACCTTCGATTTGAACACACCTTTCCAGTCTTTTTTCCATTTACTGTCTCGGGTAAAACGATAAGTAGAATAGCTTATCCACTCAGCAATGGGCGCCATCATAGTTTCTGCCCCGAGATCCTCCAGTCGCCTTA
>JAUVKA010000159.1 GCA_030592205.1 Bacteroidota bacterium
ACACCTAAAGCCAGCTTAGCGGATTCGATTTGCCTGGAAAGGATCATGCTGTGCAAGAACTGACCCTAATGCTATTACTACAAGGGTAGTTAATAGGATAATTCGCTTTCCCATTTTGTTCTCTTAAATTCCCAAAGATACAATAGGAATCAAGAATGCAAAATCGGGTCTTACGTCTTTCGTCTTGAGTCTTGTATCCTGTATCTTGTATCTTGTATCTTGTATCCTGTTACACGATTCCTTGATCAAGTACAGCATTAGCTACCTTGAGGAAACCAGCAATATTGGCTCCTTTTACATAATCCACATAGCCTGAATGATCAGAACCGTGTTCTACACATTGATGGTGAATATCCTTCATAATAGAGTGAAGTTTGGCATCAACCTCTTCACGTGACCAATTCAGCTTTTGTGAATTCTGGGTCATTTCTAATCCGGATACAGACACACCGCCGGCATTAGCTGCTTTTCCAGGACCAAACAACAACTTGTGCTTATGAAATAGATCAACGGCTTCAGGTGTACATGGCATATTGGCCCCCTCACTAACACAAATGCATCCGTTCTCTATCAACATCCTGGCATCTTCCTCCTCCAGCTCATTTTGAGTAGCACAGGGAAGAGCAATATCACATTTAACCTCCCATGGCCGTTTATCCTTGTGGAATTCAACGCCAAACTCAAATGCGTAAGGCTGAACCACATCGTTATTGGAGGCTCTGAGTTCCAACAAAAATTCGATTTTCTCTCCACTTATACCCTCAGGATCATAAATATATCCATCCGGCCCTGAAATTGTTACAACCTTAGCGCCCAATTCAGTAGCTTTTTTTGTTGCTCCCCATGCCACATTCCCGAATCCAGAAACACAAACTGTTTTACCGTTGAATTGCTCACCTTTTGTTTGAAGCATTTCTTTGGCGAAATAAACGTTCCCAAATCCCGTAGCTTCAGGCCTTATCAGGGATCCACCCCAACCACGACCCTTTCCTGTCAGGACTCCAGCATTCTCTCTGGCAAGCTTCCTGTACATACCGTATAAAAATCCAATCTCACGCCCACCAACTCCAATATCACCTGCAGGCACATCCGTTTCAGGTCCAATCATTTTCCACAATTCAAGCATAAAAGCCTGACAAAAACGCATGATTTCTGAGTCAGACTTTCCCTTTGGATTAAAATCAGATCCTCCCTTGCCCCCTCCCATCGGAAGGGTAGTTAAGGAATTCTTAAAGATCTGCTCGAAACCAAGAAACTTTAAAATACTTAGATTAACACTGGGGTGAAAACGCAAACCCCCTTTGTAGGGCCCGATTGCATTATTAAACTGGATACGATAACCCAGATTCACATGAATATTTCCATGGTCATCGGCCCAGGGAATCTTAAATGTTAGTATCCGATCCGGTTCTATCAAACGCTCAATGATCTTTGCAGATTCAAAATGAGGACTCTCGTTGTACACTTCCTCAATTGATTCGAGAACCTCTCTTACAGCTTGGAGGTATTCCCCTTCACCAGGGTGTTTTTTTTCCAGGTCAATCAATATTCTTTCAACATTCATAGTAGTAACATTAAGTGAGAAAACAAATAATCAAAGGCATCATTTACAGCCATTTCAGTATCAAAAAACTTTAGGTAAATTTAGTCGAGAATTTTTAATTATTCCAAGTGAATTCTTCATATAAATATATGATTTTGATCACTCTTTCTGTGTACTCTCTCATACAAAATCAGGATGATCCATCATTAGTCTTATTTGGTCTGTATTCTTCTTTATAAACCACCCCACGACTGGCACTACCGTCAATCTTAATAATCAAGGGGTTTTCAAATCGTACATGTCGAATATATTCATCTTCAAAAATTGCCTCCTGACTATCCAGATATTCCAAATCAAATAATCCTTCCTCCAGATAGGGATTTATTGTAAAGTAGCCAACTCTGAATGAAGTAAGGTTTTGAAAGAAATGTGTACCCTGACTGGGATCTATCCTGTAATCTTCCAAACCGGACTCAATGATTAAACGTGCTGCAGAGATCTGAGACCATTTTACAGGAATTCCTAACCAGGGATCTGAAGAGCCCCATCTTCCAGGGCCGGCCAGTATATAGTTGCTGGCATTTTCGACAAAACTGTCATTGAGTTTTTCGATACTCCCAGCAATTTTCTGGCTGTCAGCTGCCCGGAAACATTCGGGCTTAACATAAACAAAATCATAAATACCCTTCATAACTCCATTGCCAAGAGCAGATTCAGAGTAGATGATTGCATCCTCAAAATTAACCTCTTCCAAACTAAAATTCAACTCATCCGGATTTTGTACAATAGGACGAATTTGAAGGAAGTTAAAAATTGGATATTGCCCTTCAGGAACATCAAGATTAACTGCAAATTCTATTTCAATTGGAGTATTCATCTCCTGTGCCCCGACTTTCAACAAAGTGCAAATAATATCAGCCAGGGGAAATGTTTCATGCTTTAGGATATTGTTAAATGTTAGGACTTTTTTTCCCTGAAAACGATAGTCATCACGGATCATATCATTCTCAAAATCAAAGCTGGAGGCTACAAACTTCAAACTTCCATCACCCTCTGCTCCACGAATACGTATCTTTAGCAAATTTACCCCATCATCGGTGGATGGATAAAAATGATCGGTAAAAAGATCCAGTGCATAGAATTCTTTCTGAGTTTCCCGTAATGCTGAATCAGGAGAAGCCAGCTGCAAAATATTTTTTGGGTATTTAGGTGAAAATCTAAGTGAAGTGCCTCCCTCAACTATCATCTTTCCCAGTCCCAAAGCAATTTTCGCAATACCTTCTTCATGCTTCTCGTTACCAATGGGATAAAAATTAATGGATCGAGCTACTCCTGAAATAGTTGGATAATAACAATTACCATATCGGGTTCCACAAACTTCCTGCAGAATGATTGCCATGCGTTCTGCATCTATCAAATTAGAAGTAGCTGCCAGATAAGCCCGGGATGACTTAAAATACACAGAAGCATATACTGCTTTTATTGCCTCGCTCAGCATCTGTATCATTCGACTTGGGTCAGATTCCGTTTTGGGAATCATGAATGTGCTGTATACTCCTGCAAAAGGCTGGTAATGACTGTCTTCCAATGAGCTTGATGATCTGATAGCAATAGGTCCTTTGGCTACTTTGATAAAAGCCAGAAGGTCATCCTTAATCTTGACCGGAAGAGTTGCATTAATAAACAGATTCAGTATCTGTTCATCATTCAGTTGTGTAGTAGCCACTCTCCACAAGTTGTTTTGCTCCATGAACTCCTCAAAAATATCTGTGGATAACACAACGGTTCGGGGAATTGTAACTATAACACCTTCCCAACGATTGAATAAGCGGTTTCGCTTGATAAAGGAATCAATGAAAGCCAGTCCTCTAGCCTTCCCTCCCAGCGAACCCTCGCCGATCCTTGAAAAAAGCATATACTCATCAAAACGCTCCCTGTCGAATTTAGAAATGACTCCTCTTGCCTTGGCAATGCGGTAAGAGGTAAAAATCTGATATATATGACTCCTGGCCGCCTCAGTATTCTCAAAATCATCAAGCACCTTATGTTTCAAGTGACGGGCAATCTGGAAAAACGCCCTGGCATTCAACCACTTGGAGAAATCGTTGTTATTAAAATGGCTTGCCAAACAGTCGGTAGGGATTTTCATAATCACTTCCTGCATTTCCTTCAGGTTGGAGGCCCTGCCAACTTCCTCCTGTGTTTGAGGATTACGAAAAACAAATACCCCGAATGCCATGTAGCGCATCATAAAATTCCTGAGCTCAATATTCAGGGTTTTGGAATACTTATGAATAAAACTAGCTTGGATCTCCATAGCCTTAGCCTGATGGCCCAAGTCAGAAGATTGCAAAAGCAAAGGCATATATGGATTCCCTTCACGAACCATTCGGCAAAAACGAAGACCTGCATCAACTTCTTTTTTCCCTTTTCGCTTAAAAGATACGTCAGAAATTATGCCCAGCATATTCTCCTGATATTTCGTATAAAGATGGGTGGCTTCCTCAAAATTAGTAGCCAATAGAATCTTGGGCCGCCCCCGCATTCTGAGCATTTTCTTATGTTCATTCAATCCTTCCTGCATAAAGGATTTTGACTGCTGAAAGAGGATCTTATAAATATTCGGGAGGTAAGTAGAATAGTATCGAATAGAATCCTCAACCAGCAGGATAGTTTGTACGCCAACCACCCCAACATCATGGGCAAGATTCATCCGGTCTTCAATAAGTTTAATAATTGCAAGGAGCAAGTTGGCATTACCTAACCAGGAAAAAACAAAATCTATAGCACTCAGATCTTCGCGTACAAGTTTTATGGAAACCTCCCTGGAGAAGTGGGTCAACACAACAATTGGGATATGGGGGGACTCAGATTTAATGCGTCTAGACAAGCCAAAGGCATCCATACCTCCAACGCTTAACATCGTGATTATCAGATCGATATTTTCGCGCTGAAGCAAGTCAAAAGCCCGTTGAGCTGATTCGGCGTGTATAAACATCGGAGGATATCGCAGGTTCAATGCTACATATTCATTGAAGATCTGCTCATCTATTCGGCCATCCTCCTCAATCATGAAGAAATCATAATTACTACAGATGATGAGTACCTTATATACCCGTCTTTTCATCAGGCTATCAAATTCGGCCTCATTAAAATCAAAGCTGTCTCCTGAATATATCTGGAATTTTTCCACTGATCAAATGATTAAATTGTGTCTTCGGAGTTTCCTTTGCAAGGGTTTCCATTACTTAAGCTGATAATGGACTGTCGCTTTTTCCCATCCGTAACAATATTTAGCGGTCGGGCGAAACGCACGTGTTTGAAAAATTTCTTGTTATGTACTACTTCTTGCTGATTTAAAATATCATAATTAAGAAAGTTCTTTCCTCCGGCATGAACAGAAAAATAGCCCACATTCATGGAGGTAACATTGTGGAAGAAATGGCTGCCCAGTGAGGCATCGAGTGGAAAATCCTCCAACTCGGTTTCCACAATGACTTTTGCATTGGTAATTTGGCTCCATGTAACCGGAATGCCAATAAACTTATCTTTTGTCCCCCAGCGTCCCGGGCCTATTAATACATAGTTCACATTCTTCTGGCGCATTAGTTGGTTTAACTCATGTATTTCAGCTGCCATTACTTCAGTTTCAAGTTTAGTGAACCGCGATGGTTCAATAAATATCACATCCTGTATGCATTTTATCCTGCCATTACCAAGGCTTTTTTCAGCATAAAGAATGGAATTGACTGGATCAACCTCTCCCAACTCAATATTATAATCAGCCTCCTTGCCAACCATGGGTTTTATCTGTAAGAGGTAAAAAGAAGCCCTGAATTTGGCATCCCGATTAAGATCAACAGCATATTCGATCTCAATAGGAGTACCGAGAGCTTCCTTAACCATATCCAGGATTACCTCCACTGTTTTGGCCAGGGGAATATAATTGTATTGAAGAATATTCGCAAAATTCATTACTCTGGGACCGTAGGTATCTAAACCGGGAGACAAACTATCATTATCAGGATTATAAACAGATGCCAGATGCTTAATAGAACCATGCTTCTCTGCTACTGAAATATCTAATTTTATCAAACCCGCTGCTTCCCCTTCCTGTACAACAAGACTGGTTTTTGCCACATTCGTTGCATAAAATTTTACCTGAGAAGATTTTATAATATCCTTAATAGAAGATATCTGAACATTAGGATATTTTGGACAAAACCGCCAGGATTTCTCTCCTTCAACCACATACCTACCCAAGCCCAGTGCTATTACTGCAAAACCATCTTCCGGCTCCATGTGAGAAACCGGGTAGAAATTGTAGGATTGAGCTGTACCGCTTATATGAGGATAATAATATTCTCCATAATAGTCCCCAACCATCTCCTGGATGATAACGGCCATTTTTTCTTCCTCAATTCGATAATTAACTGCTTCAAAATAGGTTCTTGATTGAGAGGAAAATATAGAGGCATAAACCATCTTGATGGCGTCCTGCAATTGCTTATACCGTACGTGAAAATCTGTATTTGAATTCGGCAACATATAGGTTTCAAAGACCCCGGCAAAAGGATGCAAGAGGGAATCTTCAAAAAGACTCGATGATCTGACTGCCAATGGTTTGTTAATCAGCTTTACAAATACTTTAAGTTTCTTCTTGAGTTCATACGACAATTCTCCATTAAGAAAAAGACTACGGACCTTGGTATAATCCTCCTCTTGTAATACCTGCTGGAGTAAGTTATTCCGCTCCATAAAAATCTCATATTCATCTGTCCCAATAATTGCAGTCCTGGGATTTCTGATAAATATTTCCGGAATAATCTCTGAAAAATCCAAATTATTGATCAGGGTGCTGATAAAAGCCAAACCACGCCCTTTGCCTCCCAGTGACCCGGTACCAAAACTGACTATATTTCTCCAATCGAGGATTGCTGATTCATCAAAATTAACCAACTTACCCTTATCAATATCTATCCTGTAATTTTGGATCACATCCAGGATATATTCCCGTAATTCTTTAGGGGAATTAAAATCAGAGGCTTTTATTGGGTTGATAATTTTGGCCAGCATAATTTCTCCACGAGCCATTAGCCAAAGTGAAAAATGATTTTTAAGTGCATGATAAAGAATCGATTCATCAGGTATAAGTCTCAGTTGTTTTTCGAAATCTTTCATCGATTTGGCCACCGCAATCTTACGCCCTTCATTATCACGATATACAAATTGTCCAAAGCCCAGTGAATAAGTGATAAATGTTTTCAGATCCTGCAAAAGAGTATCTGAATTCTTATTCATGAATGTTGATTTCAATTTAACTGCTGCCTCGGCATGACCAGTATCAGAGGACTGGAGGATAGTAGGCAAGTCAGACTTATGAGAATGAACAAATTTCAGGAAAGTAACCCCTGCCGTTTCATCAACTTTTCCAGCCCGGCTAAACTTCACATCAGAGATCACGCAGGCCATATAGTTTTGATACTTCATAAAATAGGCCAAAGCTTCTTCATAATTGGTAGCAAGAATAATTTTTGTTCGGGCCCGCATCCTGGAAATTTTATCCAGCTCATTGGTGTTGGCTTCGGAAATTAAGTCCTGTGTTTGCTCCAAAACCAGAGTATAAAGCATCGGCAGATACCTGGAATAATATCGGGACGAATCCTCTACCAGCAGAATTGTCCTAACCAAGCCTATTTTTGTATCGTTTTCAATATTTATTCTGTCCTCAAGAAGCTTCACCATGGCAAAGAAGATCTTTGAGTCTCCATTCCATATAAAAAGTCGATCAATCGATGGGATCTTTGTCTCATAATTTTCAAACAAACCAATTTTACTGTTATTGTTCAATAAAAACATGATTTGCATATCAGGATAACGCTTTTTGATCCTCTGCGAGAGACGGATTGAACCTTTGGTATCCAACCCGGCCATCAATACTACAAAGTCAAATTTTCGCTCCTTCAATATTTGCATTGCTGCCTGAGGTGAAGTAACTCCGGTAATACGGGGCAGCGAGGAAAGACTCAGATGATAAATCTCTCCCATAGCCTGTTCAAAAAATCGATCTTCATTTTCAAGAATGAAAGTATCGTAGAGTGTAGCCACCAGAAGAATCTCCTGCACCTTGAATCGCATTAGATCATGGAAGATATTCTTATCAGCAGTTTGCTTATTCAAAAATATCTGCAATAATTCTCTGCTGTCTTTGAATGACTCCTTATAAAGAATTTTTTTGTATCGATAATCCTCCTGCTCATGGGGAGGTTTTACAGTAACTGTGCCCATGGTACTGTTCAGGTAAGAACAAACCATGTTGCTAATTGAAGTAATCAGATTTCTCTCCTCTGTAAGAAAGGGCCCTTCATCCGCATCAGGAAACTTCTGATCGTAATAAACTTCTATGACTCCCGGGTTTCCCCCAACAGCTGTAAACTCATGCTTCTGAAACCACTCGGTTTTGGAGAATCTCAGACTTTTATATTCCTGAGAATTGTATAAAATGCAAGCACAAGCATTTTGTGGATATTGCCATCCACGGGGGAGAATCAAAGCAATCTGGCGAAGAGTTTCATCAACTGGCTTTCCTTCTGTTATCAGGGCTGCTGTCCGGTTAATAGTCATCAACTCTTTAACCCGCTCTGTATGCTGGGCTAATAAAGATTCAATGTCGGCCAGATTTGGTATTTTCTAATCCATTTGCCCTTACTTAATAAACCACGAATTTAGTC
>JAUVKA010000285.1 GCA_030592205.1 Bacteroidota bacterium
GTCAAGTACAATCTCTTTTCCTGATGTGATAAGAAGCTCTGGAATCACCTTCGATTCATATCCCATAAAGGATATCTGAATATTGTGCCTTCCCACTGGTACTTTGTCCAGTCGGAAAATCCCGTTGTCATCTGAAGTGGTTCCCATTACCGGGTCCAGGGTTAATATGACAATCGTAGTAAAGGGCAATGGCATTTGTGACTCTTCATCAACTATTTTTCCCCGTACAACCTGAGTTATATCCTGACTAAATATGGTAGCGGCTGTTATAAGAACCAGCACAATTCCTGCTAATAATCTTTTTATATCCATTATGGTTTATTCAATTGAGACTTGTACCCTTAACGACAACAGAAGATTTTAAGGGTTGCAAATCCATATATTATTCAGACCGTAAATACTCTGCTTCATGATCAGAAAATTTTTCAGGGCTGTTATAACCTCATTCCGGCAAAATTATGGTTGATTTAATTTTGCCTGATTAGATATCTTTTTTGCGTGTTTAGACATTGACTATACTTTTCTAATCGATTAAAATTGTATTATTGAAGTTGAACGGTTTTGTTTGTCACTATTATTCCTATTATGAAATGGAACCGGAAATTATCTGCATCAAATTTTCAGACCAATATGAGGTTAACGGATAGATTTTTCAATGTTCTGTTTCTTATGTTATTTAGTATTGTAACATATGGTCAACACGGTACAACTGATAGCACAACCAGCTCGAAAATGTTTCGTGCCTCAGTGGTAAAGATTGATATCACACCTGACAACTCCCAAAATCTTCTTGGCTATGACACTCGGAAATCAACTGGGGTTCATGATCCTATTTTTCATAGGATAGTAGCTCTGGATGATGGTACTACTCAGTTTTTTCTGGTTTCCACCGACATTTGTCTGATTTCCCCGACTGAGTATGATCGTGTAGCGGGACAAATAAAGGATCAGCTTGGAATAAACCCAATGAATCTATGGTGGACCACGACGCATACTCATTCAGCTCCTGAGGTTGGTGCATCCGGACTGGACAAAATATTTTTGGGAGAACGATATCAACACAACGTTGATGCTGAGTATACAGCGATGGTGGAGAAAAAGCTAATTGATGGAATACGGGAAGCCCGGCAGAGACTTTTACCAGCCCGACTCGGTATAGGCTGGGGCTTTTCACAGGCAAATATTAATAGGCGTGCAAAGAATATTAATGGCACATCCTCTCTTGGAATGGATCCCGATGGACCTGTTGACCGTAGGATTGGTCTGTTACGGATTGATAAGGAAGATGGTACGCCATTGGCTTTGATAGCTAACTATCCTATTCATGGAACTGTATTGGGAGGACCTAACCTGGAAATCAGTGGTGATGCTCCGGGAATCGTCTCAGAATATGTAGAACAGGCGATAGGCGTTCCGTTACTCTTTATCAATGGTGCGGCAGGCAATCTTGCTCCGATATACTGTTGTTATCCTGATCCGCAATCAGGTCATTTGGGGCAGTTTTGCGTTCTACTGGGAGATAAAATTCTGGATGGAAATCGCAAGATTTCTGCCACAACCAATAAAGTGATTCTCAATTCCGGATCTTTAATAGTAGAAACTCCACGAAAACATGGTCTTTCATGGCCATCAGATTTTGGTAACTATACACGCACAACAAATACAGGCATTAATTTGGTACGACTTCCTATTCGCTTCCTGAAAATAAATGAAGATATAGCGATATGGAGTGCACCCATTGAGCTGTTTTGTGAAATTTCCAATGAAATACGTGACCGTTCACCATTTCCCTATACTTTCTATTTTGGCTATACCAACGGATGGCTTGGATATTTGCTGACAGAGTCTGAGTACAACTTCGGGGGATACGAACCAACAGTGTCTCCGTATACCCCTGGAGCCGCCAGGGATCTTACTGAAGCGGTTGTAACATACCTTCAGGGGGAAATGCGAACCCATATTACTGATTATCAGGGCACAAAAAAATAGCAATTATATGATATCAAGTAAGCAAAGTACAACTCTCATTCTGATCACGGTATTTAGTCTAATGATCAGCATAAGCTATGCACAGTCTTATGAGACAGATGCACTTCAGAAAAAAAATGATTTCCAGTGGCCCGAGGGAAATAAAATGGAATTAACTCTCGCTTATTCAATTGATCAGAAAGTCGAAGACCTTCTATCACGTATGACACTGGAAGAGAAGCTTGGGCAACTGAATGCCCCTGTTTATGTAAATATGGCAAAGACCCGTCCTGAACAGGTTGATGCAATCCGGAAGTTTGCAGAGGGAAAATTGGTGGCTAACATTGGACCGGCAGGAGGGTTCTGGGCAGCGGCTCATATGATTACAAAAGGTCCCAGGCAACAGGCCGAGTTTCTTAATGAACTTCAAAAGATTGCAACAGAAAAAACCCGTCTGAAAATCCCACTTCTTTTTTTTGAAGAAGGTACGCATGGTTTATTAGTAGCCGGAGCTACAGTATTCCCTGAAGGCCTGGCTATTGGAAGCACCTGGAATACAAATCTGGTGAAACAGATATATTCTGTTGCAGCCAGAGAAGGTCGAACAAGGGGTGTACATTTTTTAGGCACACTGGTTGTTGAACCGAACAGGGATCCCCGACTTGGAAGAAATGAAGAAGGATACAGTGAAGACACCTATTTATGTTCCAAAATAACGGAGGCAATTGTTAAAGGTATGCAGGGCGACGATATATCAGCTGATGATAAAGCAATATCTCTGCTTTGTCATTTCCCGGGACAAAGTCAGCCTGTCAGCGGGCTTGAAAGAGGGCCTATGGAGATTTCAGAAAGGAGTCTGAGAGAAGTATTTCTGCCTCCATGGACTGCCGGAATAACCAAAGCCGGGGCATTAGGAGTAATGGCTACATATCCTTCAATAGATGGCCTTCCTGCTCACGGATCAGAGAGGTTACTTACTGGAATTCTTCGTAATGAATTAGGTTTTAATGGCTTGGTTATGTGTGAGGGTGGAGGATTAGGCATTCTTGTCTATGAGAAAATAGTTTCAACAATGAAAGAAGCCGGAGCGTTAAGCCTTAAAGCAGGTGTGGATGTAAGTATCTGGAACGAAAGCGGGTATTTAAATGATATGAGAGAAAATGTGAAGGAGGGAAAGGTCTCTGTTGAGACTGTTGACAGATCTGTAAGACGCATCTTAAGGATCAAGTATCTTCTGGGTTTGTTTGATAATCCATATGTCGATGTGGAGAAAGCTGTAAGAGAAAGTTATACAAAGGAGAGCAGGGAACTGGCTCTTCAGACAGCCCGTGAAGGAATTGTATTGTTAAAGAACGAGAATAGTCTTTTGCCTATTCAGAAAAATATTAAATCAATTGCCGTTATAGGGCCAAACGCAGATGCCAAAAGAAACCAGCTTGGAGATTATACGATTAACCCCGTTTTACAGGATGTGGTAACGGTATTGGAAGGCATCAGGAAGAAAGTTTCACCCCAGACTAAGGTTAGCTATGTAAAAGGTTGCGAGATAATTGGGTCTGATCTTAATGAAATACAAAAAGCTGTTAATGCAGCTAAAAAAGCGAGTATTGCAATCGTTGTTGTGGGTGAAAATGGCGAAAAAACAAATGGTGAGGGACATGATGTTGCAAGTTTGGATCTGACAGGATTTCAGGAGGAGCTTATAAAAGCAGTTCATTCTACAGGAACTCCTACGGTTGCAGTATTGATAAATGGAAGACCCTTATCAATTCGCTGGACAGCTGAGAATATACCTGCAATTGTTGAGGCTTGGAACTGTGGTGAACAAGGTGGAGATGCTATTGCTGACGTTTTATTCGGTGACTATAACCCGGAAGGGCGTTTGCCAATCACTGTTCCGCGTCATTCTGGTCAGCTACCAATGTATTATAACCAAATGCCTTCAAGAGATTATTGGATTAATAGTGGTTGGGGACAAGCGTATATAGATATGCCTGCATCACCATTATGGGAATTCGGATTTGGGCTCAGTTACACATCGTTTGAATACAGCAACCTTCAGATCAGTCCTGAAGAGATAGGACCGGCAGGTGAGGTTTATGTAAGTGTGGATGTAAAGAATTCAGGTGAAAGAGATGGGAAAGAGGTTGTTCAGCTATATATTAACGATGTAATCAGTTCAATGTCAACACCCGTCAAAGAGCTCAAAGGATTTGAAAAACTAAGCCTGGCACCAGGTGAGAAAAAAACTGCCAGGTTTAGGCTTACACCTGAACATTTGTCATTTCTTGACAGGCACCTTGAACCTGTTGTAGAACCCGGAATGTTTGATGTGATGGTTGGCAGTTCATCTGAGAAGATACGACTTAAAGGAGAATTTGAAGTTAAAAGATAAGAAGAAACGCGGAAAGATTCTAAATCTCAATTGATAATCCCAATTGATATTCGTGCGGAGTGATGCCTTCAATTTTCTTAAAGACTTTGCTGAAATGATAGCGGTTATTGAATCCGCACAATTGGAATGTTTCAGCTATGGAGTATTTCTTTAAGAGTTTTTTAGAATGTCCTACCCTACTATGTGTAAGGTATTTATGGAACGTTTGCCCATAAGCGGTTTTAAACTTATGCGTCACAAATGACGGACTGCGTCCGACAAATTCCGCAGCTGATTTCACATCGATGGGCCGATCCAGGTTCTCTTCGACATATTTCTTCAGATAGTATTCAGGTTGCGCCTTTTTCAGTTTAATAAGCTTATTGGCCAAAATGATCTCCGAGAATTTTTGAAAAAGATCAGAAATCAGTATAAGTTTCTCTTTCTCAATGACATTCATGGAGTTGTAAATTACTTCGAGCTCCTTTACTTTCGGATGTTCGTATAGGGAACATTTTAGAGCAATGGTTTTAAAATCGTGTTCAGCCCTGACCTGACCGAAATGCAGGTATCCAACCAGTGAATTTTCAACAAACAGAGGAAGAAACATTTCATACAAACCGCTATAGCACATGTATAGAAGCGGCTTTTTCTTTTCGCTTGCCTCTTTGAACTTATCGCGGTCGCACGCAATACATTTGTGTTTCATTTCTGATTGAATGAGTTTGCAATAATCCTGATAATCGCCATTATTCCCGGCAATCTCGTTGGTATATCGATCATCTTCCATTGCATAAATAAATGCTGTCCTGATTGCAAACAGATTCGATAACAAATCCATGATCTTCTTGATCTCTTCCACCTCTATCAGTAACTCTTCCCTGTTCACATCCATCATACGAAATTATTTAACCCAACTTGGGATTTTTGCCTCGAAAAAATGTTAAAAAATCAACAAAAACGTACTTTTTTTACACTCATTTGTTGTCCCCGAAAACACTTATATATGTAAATTAGTCTGCTTATTTGTGCAGGATGTTTATCAAAACTATCATAAAAACGGATAAAAACACCGGTAAAAGGTGCGAATATTACTTACTATGCGAAGGTTACCGCATTGCAGATAAGGTTCGCCACCGCTCCATACTTCCCCTTAGCCAATGCATTACCATATGAATATAATCATTCTGATTTTGCCTGATTGGATATCTCTTTTGCGCTTTTTGACATTGACTATCCTCTTCTAATCAGTTATTATTGAAGTTTAAAGAAACAGAAGCGTGGTTACATTTTAAGAAAGGAGTTTATTATGCCGGGACCTGGAGCTTATTGGTTTGGAAATGAA
>JAUVKA010000399.1 GCA_030592205.1 Bacteroidota bacterium
CGTGAATATCTGATACAATGCCGATTCTCATCTTCTATTGTTTATAAAGGGCAGATATATGACTCTATTATTCCTTTCATATCAGGAACCATGCCTAAGGTACTAAAAAGATGATTGGCCAATAGCTGATATTAGTCAAATATTACAAATTTTTGCTAACTTGTTAAACAAATAAAAACTAATATATCATGCTGGAACGACTTGGTTATTTACTATTGGTAATTGCGCTGATTGCATGGATCTATCTGCTTGCTGTTGGATTGATTCAGGCTTTTCCTGAGGGTATTATCGGCTTTGTTGCCATCGCCGGATTAGGACTGCTTTTCTTTAAAGTGGTCAGGGATCGCTTGAGAAATAAAGAAGACGATTATTACGATAAAAACGTGAAAAAATGATGAAAATTGAGGATGTCCTGGTTACAACTCAGGATAATTTTGCGGATCATAAAATCGCTAAGACTATTGGCTTGGTGAAAGGTAACACTATTAGAGCCAGGCATATCGGTAAAGATATCCTCGCCGGATTGCGATCTATAGTTGGAGGTGAAATTGATGAGTACACCAAGGTTTTTGCAGAGGCAAGGGAACAGGCTATTGACCGTATGGTTGCAGATGCCAAAAGATTAGGCGCTGATGGTGTTGTTTGCATGCGGCTTACTACTTCCACAGTGATGCAGGGTGCAGCAGAACTCCTGGCCTATGGTACTGCCGTGAAATTTGAATAGGGCGATATATAAGCCCGGAAACTTGAATATCTCCAGGCGATAATTATAAATTACTGAAAGCAGACTCAAGCTTGGCTGCTAACTCCTTCGCGTTTTCTATTGTGAAACAAAGAGGAGGCTTGAATTTTATTACATTTTTATCCGGGCCATCAGTACTTAGTAGAATATCCTTCCTTTTCATTTCTTCAACCAGCAAGGAAGCCATGTCTGGATTGGGCTCCCGGGTTTCCAGATTCATAACCAATTCGATGCCAATAAAAAGACCGGTACACCGAATATTTCCAATCACAGGGTTTTCTTTCCTGTTTTCTTCTTTCTGAATTCTTAGGAGTTCGCTAATAAGAAACTCGCCAACCTTCCTGGCATTTTCCTGTAAACCATCTTCCTCAATAGCGTTAAGAACGGCTAATCCTATTTCACAACTTACAGGATTACCCCCAAAAGAGCTGAAGAACTCTAAGCCATTTTCAAAACTTTTAGCAATATCATCCGAGAATACTACTGCCCCTATCGGATGACCATTTCCCATTGGTTTTCCTAGTATCACAATATCAGGAATAACATCATATAGCTCAAAGCCCCAGAATGTTTTGCCAACTCTCCCGAACCCTGTTTGAACTTCATCGGCAATACAAAGACCGCCGGATTCCCTTACTGTTTTATAAACTTCATCAAGGTAGTTGTCAGGCAGAATAATCTGTCCGCCACAACCTGGAATAGATTCGGCAATGAATCCAGCCAAATTGTTTCGCAATACCTCATCACCAGAGATCATCTTTTCAACATCCCCGGCATATTTCTTGCCAACAGCCTTCAACTCAGCAAGATGATCCGATGCCCCATATCTTACGTCTTGCGTCTGGAGCCTGTCCCAGACTTGATCCGGGATCTTCCGTCTTCCGTCTTGTATCTTGTATCTTGTATCTTGCGTCTTCCTTCTTACGTCTTGTACCCTGTACTTACCACGATAAGTATCAGGAATAGGGGCAATATGTATATTGTCAGCTTTCCCTGAACCACCCTTACTATTGAATTTGTAGGGGCTTAACTCAATAGCACTTCTGATATTTCCATGATAGGCATGATCCAGAACAATGAATCCTTTCCTTCCTGTATGGCTTTGTGCCAGTCGCACTGCCAGGTCAGTTGCTGCAGAGCCGGAATTGACAAATACTATTTTATTTAAAGGATCAGGAAATTTTGATAGCAATTTCTCTGCATATTCGTTAAGACTGTCATATAAATATCTGGTGTTGGTATTTAATGTTGCCATTTGTTTTTGACCGGCTGTCACTACGCGGGGATGACAATGCCCAACATGAGGAATGTTGTTTACCCCATCAAGGTAGGTGCGGCCCTCATCATCATACATATATTGGAGGGCGGAGCCAATCATTTTAATAGGCTTGGAGTAGCTGACAGAGAGTGATTTGGGGATATGTTCATGCCTGACAGTTATCATGTCATGCCCCTTGCCGGCAATTCCGGAATTATCCATACCGCAGGCTTCCATAAAGCTTGAAAGAGCTTTGCTGGGATTTATTTGTATCCACTTGTGTAAAAGACCCCAGGCCGGCTTTGCACTTACCTGACAATATTCGTTATCCGGCTGTTCACTTTCCTTTTTTGCTGACATAACCAAACTGATGCAAAGCCGGGCCGCTATCAGGTAGTATAAAACGTTCAATTCCTCCCTTTGTAAAGGTAGAATGCTGTGATAAGCTTTCACCAGCTCAAAAGCAACAGGCAAGGGCTCATCTATATACATCAGGCTGTAAGCCATTGCAATGGCCAGCTCATGGATAGTGGCCGTATGAACCATGTCACCAAAATCAATAAGCCCGGCAACATTGTTTTTACTGATCAACAGATTCCACTCGTTGATATCATTGTGGATAATGCTTTTGCGCAATAGAGGGTAAACTGGAGTCACAACTTCTCTAAACCGCATAAAGAAATACTCAACGAGAGTTCTGTTGTAGGGATCTGCAATATGCCTGGTAAGATCCTCTGATTCCAGAAATCTGAATAGATCCCAGTCTAAATTTCTTAGCTGAAATACCTGTTCGTCAAGTTTTAATAATTCCTTATCTAATTGAGCTATGAAAACCCCAAGTGAACTGTAAAATGATGTTGGAAGCTTGCAGTCTCCAAGTAACTTCCCTTCCAGAAATGTCAGTCGACGAACAAGAACTTTTTTCCCCTCAATCTCCCAGCTATAAAGTTTTTTACCATCCAAACCGGGAATCACCTCAGGCACATAGCTGCCAATCTTGGGAATATCATTCAGATAATTCAGAGTCCTGATTTGAGCCTTCAGAACTTCCTCGGATTCAAGCTCTGAGGTGATTTTTAATATTGATTTTTTGCCTTCATAACTCAAAATGAAATTCAAATCGTCATATCCCGGAAGTGGCTTAATCTCAGGATTAATCCCATAATGGGAATGAAGAAAATTTCTTATTTCATTTATGGGAATCTCATTCATGCCAAAACTGTTTTTTTATCCTTGTGAAGATACAAAAATCGTTTTAGGACAAGGTTAAAAGATACAGATACAGTTGTGACTTATATAATTGTATTACTTATTTGCTTCAACCGGTTTGACTTTCACATCACCTTCAATATAAAGAGTATGGAATTTCCCATCCTTTGTTTTTACCTGGGCTGATTTTTTAAAATAACCTACTCTTTTAGAGTCATAAGTGAGTTTAATTTCACCGCTTTTTCCCTGTAGAATTGGTTCTTTAGGAAATGCAGATACTGTGCATCCACAACTGGTTGATACGTGGGTAATTACAAGTGGGGCAGATGCATTATTCGTTACAGTAAAGGTGGCAATAGCCGAACTCCCTTTCTTAAGATCACCAAATTTATGAGTGGTTTTGTCAAAACTAACCGGATCAACCGGA
>JAUVKA010000307.1 GCA_030592205.1 Bacteroidota bacterium
AAATTCGGTAGATGACTATTCAGAGCCAGGTTAAATACGCTGAATTCAGCCATCCCTGCACTCAGATGCTGGCTTACTATACTGTCTTCAATAATCCCATATGTAAGGGAATCAGTTGTAACCCAGGTTTCTGGCTCAGGAAAAGAGATATGATAGATGATTTGCTGAACGTTCCTGTCGAAAAAGACTGAACCAATAGTAATAGCCTGTTCACCATTAGCTTTTTTTGATTTGATAGTCATTTCTCCTGATAAGCGGAAATATTTCTGGGCACTAAGCCCATTTCCAAAAGGGTTCAGTAGAGTCCCCAAAAACACAAAATATACTGCAATCAATTTCATATCAAATCAAAGCAAAACAACCCGGGTTGCCCCGGGTTGTAAAATATACCATGTTACGTTCAGAATGTTTATATAATATTTAAGGAACTCCATCCCCAATACCATCCGGCATAACTTCCCGAATATAATAGTGAACCAACAACGCATCCAATGATAGAGCTTCTGGTTTCAGCTTTATCTTCGGATACGAGATAAACAACCAGGATTCCTGCTGGACCCAGGCAACAACCCCACCAGAATCCGCCAATATCAAGTGCTTTTTCATATACGAGGTTCAGGGCAGAGAAACTGTTGGGCCCTGCAACCGAAGAGGCCATAGGGTTCCCATTGGCAACCATGCCAGAAAGCGTAATGGCTGGATGATCTAAAACGAATTGTTCCAAATCATTTAATGAAGCCATTTCTGTTTCTACAACAGATTTGTCATAAGTGAATAAACCGGGTTCTCCAGCATAAGTTTTGCCAGCAAATAGAAAAATTATCAGGCTGGAGAGAATGATTAATTTCTTCATGGGGATAAAGTTTTGTTTGTACTTCGCAATATAAATAAAATTTACGATTATATATTAGTTGAAACTAAATATGCCCAAATATTAGTTTGAACTTGCCTCTTGAATTTTCGTATGGATATTTTTCTTTTCAATTTGATTGCATCACATAGATATTTTGTACTTTTAGCACACAAATCGATTTAACCATAAAACTAGCAAATATGAAAAAACTATTTACGCTTTTACTTTTGGGGTTTTTAATTATTCCCCTAACTGCAACAGCAGGCAATTACAAGATTGATCAAAACAAGATTGATGCCAGTTTTGCTTCGGCATCAGAAATGTCACTTTTGTCCACATTTGATCTGAACGCTTTTCAGGGAACTGGTCAGGTATTGGAAGAGAAAGATCCGGTTATGGCTTTTGTCCTGGCATCCGTATTGGGATATTTAGGAATTCATCGTTTGTATTTAGGAACCGAACCGGTTGTTGTTATCCTCTATATCGTTACCGCTGGAGGCTTTGGTATTATTACCCTAATTGACTGGATCCAGCTCTTATTGGTTTTACTGGATGAAAAGGATATGGGGCCATATATTGATAATCCGAATTTTATCATGTGGAAAAATGAGATGTAGTTAATTTGACATTTCTGCAATGCCTAACAAATAGGCAGAAGCCGGTTGAATGAAGATTTCTTTATTCAATCGGCTTTTTTGTTCGGATAATTCTGCAGCCCTCTGAATACCACCGAAATATAGTTTTTGCAGTAGCCCAAATCCTCCAATCCAACCTGTGATGAACAGGCCTTGTGAAAAGGCAAAGCCGGCACCACTAAGAGCGAGAAGATGTAGGCTAAAACTGATCAATCCATCGCCCAGGTATCCAGAATAAACCTGTCCGCTTCCAGGAATAATCATGGATAAAATGCGAGCTGTTTTGGGATTTTTAAATCTTGGTGATTGCAAAGTGTCAAATAGAGTGTAAAATTGTGTAATCAGTGAATCAGCCTTTTCGGGGGGGGCTGATAACTCTATAAAAGACTCAGCTGAGATAGAAGCAAGTGCCCATTGGCCTGATTTCATCTGACTCAAACATTGGATAAGCTTGCTGTCTTTGTGAAAATCAGATTTTTGAAGAATAGGCCGGGCCATTAGAAACCGACTTAGAACTTCCTGGTAATTTCCAGAAAGATAATTAACCAATAAGGTTTCGTAAATAATTGCGACTCTCATAGAATCGGGTAATTCAAAAATATTCACCTGATCCAGGTGTCTGCCGGCCTGATCAAATAAGCTCAGTTTTTTGAAAGATTGCACTCTGCCGAGAACTGCACGGGCTTCCTGTCCGGGCGTAGTACCCGAGTATATTATCCATTCGTATGCCAGACCCGCTTGATGGAATTCACCGGCCATAAACAGGGAGTCGGCCTGGTGAAAAACATCCTGGCTTTTACCGGTAGATATTCCGCAAAGGAATATTAATATCAAGCAATATCGCACGATCCAATTCATCAAAAAACCTTTCTCTGTATACTTTTACACTTACTATACTTCCGTATATGTTGCCCACATAAAAAACTGAAAATAGACTTGCAGCCAGAAGTGTGTTCCATCTCTTCCATCCTGTTTTAAGTCCATTTTCCAGAGTGACAGCGGCCAGGGCTCCAACCAATAAAATCGAGCTGGTGCCGGCACCTTTCTGACCCGCATAAATTTTTCCTGCACCGGGCAGAACAGCTGAAAGAATTCCTGCCATACCATAGGATTTAGGTTTGAATTCAACTAATCGATTATAATGCAATTCCATGCGTTCCCATTGTGGTGCGTAGATAAGGTTTGAACCCCTTATCATCGCTAACAACGAATCGGCTGCAGGAACATTGTTTTGCAATAGTGCTCCACTTATTTTGAACATCTGCAACAATTCCCTTTCTGAATGCGTCCCTGGCAGGGTTTGATTTGCATAATCTATACCCTTTTTTGGATGGCCCAAATAGAATTCACTCCAACTGGCAAAGAATCGTGATGCATTATAGAATATAGACTCCTGGCCAACTGATGAAAATGATTTGATGCCTCTTTCTATAAGTTGCAAATTATAGCATGCCCAACCGGAATAATAATTTAATGAGTCCTTCTGTTGAACATTTAGCAGTCCCTTGTCTGGTTTATCTAACTGGAGAAGATCTGAATAATAGCCTTTTTCGTTCAGGTATTTGGCAAAACCAGGATCAGAAATCTGGCCAAAAATTGCCGCAAAGTTTATAAGCAAAATAAATATCAGTGCCAGGCCTCTAGTCATTTAGTCTGTAGTATGCGGTTGATTCCATGATTTTACCACGTCTTGAGTCTGCCTCCCAGCTATTATAATCCATCAGAGCCAGTCGGTTGCATCTCGAAAGTCTGTCGGCTGTTAGAACCAAACCTTTTAATATGCCAAAATCAGATATTAAATTTTTGCTGTAACTGGAACAAGTTGGAGAATATAAGCAAGTGGCGGCAAATTGAGGTGAAATGATTTTTTGGTATGTCCACATCATGCTCCCAAATACAAGGCTTACCGGGTTATATCTAATGAATTTCGAAGGGTGGTCAGATAAAAGAAATGAGATATGATGATTATGATAAGCATCTGTGTGAGATCCAAGAGTATGATGTCTGATAAGTTCCAGATCATCGTTTTGTATCTGTCCATGAAGCTGAGTAAAAAATGCCATCATGACAAAAAGGAATATTACCTTATTTTGAGATTGTCGCATTTGCAGGAATAGTAAAATTGAACTTTGCCTGGTCGCACTCATCTCCAGACCGTATCTGTGTATAATCAGTTCTTTTAATAAGAGAATCACCGTCAGGCAAAAAAACGATTTCAGTAATTCTATTTGGTATTTGACTTCCCTGGACTACGGTAAAGTCTTCGAAATAAACTTTTAGTATGATTTCTCCTTTTGTATTGCTGTAACTGCTGTATATAGGCAGCATATTTTCATGCACCATTTCAATTTTGTCAACCTGATCAAGCATGTGAATTGGAGCTTGCCACCTGGTTATTAAAAAATCACCATCATCCTCGCTATCATATACTTTTAATCCCAGATTCTTTAATCCCAAATCATATAATTGGTTTGTAAGAAAAAAGTATAAACTATTATTGCGTGTAGTAAATAACTCATTAGATTCCAGAATTACTTTGTTCTGGATGGGATGATATATTCTTGCTTCACCAAGGGGATTGCTGATAAAAACATATTCTTCTGGCTGTTGAAAAAAGCTGATTATTTTACCTTCAGGGAAAATAAAATATTGATCAGCTTCAGTGGTGAGTATATGCCCTTCCTGAAGGGTTTGGCTTTTCATGTGTATGCACATGCGTCTGCTATTTTGTGCTTTTACATCGGAGCCTCCAATAAGGATCGCAATGGATATGAGGATTACCAATACAGCTTTAATTTTTTTCATGATATCTTAAGCTCGACCATTAATTGATGTAATGCTTTTTTAGATAAAAGGCTTAAAGAGATAGGCGGAAAAGATGCTTTGCCCTGGCTGGTATTGATAGTGATGTTAAGAATCGGAATCATGCCGAAAAATGATTTCTTCAGTAGAAAATTCGGATTATCAGAATGCTGAATACGAATTTCCTGATGATCCGTAATAAGTGGGAACAAGTGAAAAAACCTAATGACTATTTCCTTTTGTTTAAATGAGAAATTTACATAATGGAATCGGCCAATGAGTACTACAAGGAGGCTTATAAAAAAATATCCGGCTGAGATGATCAGCCAAATTGTGGAGGGTAAAACCTCCATTATGGTTAGCACCAAAAGAACAAGAACGATCAATAAGGGCATTCTGACAAGCCAAATTTTGGTGCGGTTGGCAGCTTGTTTATTATCTATTTTCATAATCGCTGAATTTTTCTTCTGTTCCTTTCTGTCATAATCAATTTTAGCTCCCGACTGGTTTGACCGGCCATAGCTGTATTCTCCTCAGCCCTCCGGATCAGGTAGGGTAAAACATGTTTAACCGGACCATAAGGCAAATATTTTGCCACATTAAATCCCTCTGCAGAAAGATTAAAACTGATGTTGTCGCTCATCCCGTAAAGTTGGGAAAACCAGACTCTTTCATCATTTTTAGTAATGCCATCCTTTTCCATTAGCCGGGTTAGTAATATACTTGATTCCTCGTTATGAGTGCCATTGAAAACAGAAATACGATCAAGATGTTGTATGGTGAATCGAAGTCCGTCATCATACATTTGGTCTGTTGATGCTTTATCCTTGTTAATCGGATCTGGATACCCCATTTTTTGAGCTCTTTCTCTTTCCTTTTCCATATAGGAACCACGAACAAACTTTATGCCCAGAAAGTAGC
>JAUVKA010000319.1 GCA_030592205.1 Bacteroidota bacterium
AAAAGATGAGGCATGATGGCTTCACCATCCGAACTGAGAACTGAATATGTTAAGTTACCGGCAAACATCTGATCGGTATTGAGGTTATGTATATCGGCATAATTCCACACAGCATTATTTCTCCTATTTTCACCCTTTGGTATCTCAGGCACAGCACTTTCCTGTCTGTGACTCTCAAACACTTCCTGGCCCGGAAATGCTCTGGGATCTGTAATTTTTCCTTCCAATGCCGATACGGCAACAGTTGCCGGAGAGGCCAGATAGATTTTTGACTTAGGATTGCCCATTCTTCCCTTGAAATTCCTGTTAGCCGTGGAAATAACAGTAATATCATCTGCAGGAATACCCTGCCCGGTACCAAGACAGGGGCCACAGGATGAGCTTAAAATTGTAGCTCCGGCATCAATTAGTTTATTAATTATTCCCTCCTTCATGGCCTGCTGATAAATAAGTACGGAAGCCGGAATTACTAAAAGCTGAAATCCTGGATGAATTTGCTTACCACTAATATACTTGGCGGCGATCCGCAAATCTTCTAATCGACCGTTAGTGCATGTGCCAATAAGCCCCTGTTGAACAGGTGTACCTGCTACCTCAGCTAAGGCCCTTATATTATCAACATGGTGGGGAGCTGCAACCAGGGGAGGAATTTCATCAAGATTGATATTCATTTCCACTGAATAAACAGCATCTTTATCAGCCCATATCCCTTCAATTTCTTCATCAAAGAAATCCTTCAAACACTGATCAGGAGGAAAAACAGCATTTTTGGCCCCCATTTCCGAAGCCAGATTAGCAAGTGTCATTCGCTCAGAAATATTCAGACTTTCCACTCCACCACCGTGGTATTCAATCGACATATAATTGGCTCCTGCCGAACCAATTTTGCCAATGATGTAAAGGGAAAGATCTTTTGCGTAAACTCCCTTTTTCAGACTCCCCTCAAGTGTGATCTTTAATGTTTCAGGGACTCTGAACCAGGTTTCACCCTTTATCCATATCCCTGCCGACTCCGTGCGGTCGATACCTGCCGCAAATGCATTGAATGCCCCTGCCGTGCAAGTATGGGAATCGCTCCCAACAACAACCATTCCTGGACGGGCATGATATGACATTATCTGGTGACAAATACCTTTTCCAGCATCGTAAAACTTACGAATACCCTGATCCTTAACTATCTCCCTAATTGCCTGGTATTGGTTGGCCAGTTTGGCGGAAGTAGGTGGTGCATTATGATCCAGAACAACCAGCATCTGCTCAGGTCGAGCCACCTTATCCCCTCCCATCTTTTCAAAAGTCTTAAAAATACTGGCTGTGTTATCATGAGTAAGGACAATGTCCGGACTGCTGAATACGATGCTGCCTACAGGGGCATCGAATATCTTTTCTACAAATGTTTTTCCCATTAAAACAACCCCCCATTCTGGAATATATCCATTTGAACTTCGGAGAATGGGTGAGCCTCAATTTGATTACCGGTTCGGGTGTTAGTTACCAGACCAGTCTCGAAGTTAATCCTAACTCGATCGCCATTCTTAATATCCAAAGCATCAGGCACTTGATAAGTCATAATTGGAAAGGCCGCATTAATAGCATTACGCTCATAAATAGCACCAAAACTCTCAGCCATAATACAGCTAACCCCAAGGGCCTTAAAACAATCAACAGCTTGTTGACGGGAAGATCCACTCCCGAAATTCTTACCTACCATGACGATATCCCCGGGCTGAGCCTGGCTGGCAAAATTCTCATATCCCTTAAGGTTATCAAAAGTATACTGTCCCATTTCATTGATATCGGTAATTGCCAGATATCGATTATGAAATATCATGTCCGTATCAATATTATCCTCAGAGATGAGCCATACCCGGCCTTCCACCTCAGTGGGTTTCAAATCATCACTTTGACTTTTTGACTTATCCGATTTAGTTATATCGATTTTAACACCACTCCCAATTTCAAAAAGGGCTGGTTCATCAGGAATATTTGCCGGTGTAGTTATGAACCCTGCCACAGCCGATGCAGCAACAATTTCCGGACTGGCAAGGTACACCTCTCCTTTTCCTTGTTTACCAGGAAAATTACGGTTTCCAGTGCTAATGGTGATTTCTCCTGGCCCATTCTGGCCAACTTGCCCGGCAGCACACCCTGCGCAACCAGCATTGGAAAGCAGAGCTCCTGCATCCTTAAAAATATCTATAAGTCCTTCATCCAGACATTGCTGCCAAATCTCATCAGTTGCCGGAACAATTTTCAGCACAACTCCCGGAGCCACTTTCCTGTTGTACAAAACTCCAGCAGCTGCCGCCAGATCCTCAAACCTTCCATTCGTGCAGCTTCCAATAAAGGCCGAATCAATCTTTGTGCCTTCCTCTTCTATAATAGGCACCGTATCATGGGGAGCTCCAGGCCTTGAAACCCTGGATACAAAACCTGAGATATCCAGAGTAAACTCTTCAGCATAAGTGGCATCGGGATCAGCTTCAACCAGATCAAGGGTGCGACCGGCCCGTGCAGAGCTGTAGGCCATAATCTCATCGTTAGGAGTAAAAAAGAGGATGATAGCCCCCATCTCTGTCCCCATGGATGATATGGTTATTCTTTCATCCAAGCTCATACGGTCAACCTCATCTCCATAAAACTCCACAGAATACCCAAGAAGGGAGTTTGCACCAAAATGAGCAAGTAAATTCAGAACAATATCTTTTGCTGATAAATTTTCCGGCCGTTTCCCCGTTAAGGTAATTTTCACAGATTCAGGAACCTTAAACCAAACTTTTCCATTGGCCCAGGAAGCAGCAATATCCTTATCTCCCATACCCTGGCCAAAAGAACCTACTGCCCCAAGAATATTTGCATGGGAGTCAGTAGTCACTGCTGTGGAACCGGAATAAGCCAATCCTTCATGCATCAGAGTATGAGTGCCGATACCATTATCAATATCATAAACCTTAACACCATTCTTGCGAGCATAAATTCGGCATATATGTTGATTCACAGCATACTTCTGGTCAGATCCGGTAGGGTTGCAATCGAAAGTGAAGAAAGTTTTGTCTGGATCTTCCAGACTCAAACCATAATCCTGCATATTCTTTACAACGTTCGCCCCGCCAAAATCCCTCGCTGCCCGAACATCCATGATAACATCCACAATATCCCCGGGTTTAACAACATCTTGTTTGCAATGATTTGCTAATATTTTTTCAATCAGAGTCATGATTTATAAAGGATTAGATAATTACATTTTATGTTTTACTTGTTTGTTTTCTTAATTGGGTGTAAAGTCAAGTATATTTATCCGAAATTTACGGTTTTTAAATATTTTTTAGCAAATAAACCTGTCAGCTTAACCAGTAATTATGATTTCCGGGAAAAAAATCGTTGTTGTTTTACCGGCCTACAATGCAGAAAGAACCCTGGAACATACATTCAGGGAGATTCCTATGGATATTGTAGATGAAGTGATCCTTGTGGATGATAGCAGTGGCGACAAAACTGTTCAGATAGCTGAAAAGCTTGGCATTCGACATATAATCAGGCACGAACAGAACAAGGGTTACGGAGGGAATCAAAAAACCTGCTATCAAACTGCACTCAAACTTAAGGCCGATATTGTTATAATGCTTCATCCTGATTATCAATATACTCCTAAATTAATTCCTGCTATGTCGCACCTGATTGCGGCAGATGTATATCCTGTGGTATTGGGATCCAGAATATTGGGAAAAGGTGCATTGATAGGGGGAATGCCTTTATGGCGTTATATTTCGAACCGCATCCTTACTCTTTTCCAGAATATGCTGATGAAACAAAAGCTTTCAGAGTACCATACCGGATATAGAGCCTTTTCTGCAGACGTGTTGAGAAAAATAAACTTTGAAGCTAATTCTGATGATTTTGTGTTTGACAACCAGATGCTGGCTCAAATTTTATATGCAGATTTTCCCATCGCCGAGATCACATGCCCAACCAGGTATTTTGAGGAAGCCTCATCTATAGGTCTTAAGCGAAGTATAAAATATGGTATAGGAGTAGTTGGAACTTCATTGGCCTATAGAATGCAAAAGTGGGGAATTGCGAATTATAAGATCTTTAGCAAGGAGTAGATCGGTGGGTTGGTTGTTGTTTCGGAAGCATCTCATCCCGCATCAAGCCAAAAACAAAAACACTGCCGGTTGTTTATGGAATTCGATTCTGGTTTTTTTCCAGTCTGCCACTGATTTTGTTATGATTCTTTCCTCCTGCCCTGTGAGGTTGATTGCCAGGCACAGTCTTGTGTTTGGATGTAATGTGGCAATCAAATCCTGAAATAGTTGATGATTTCTGTAGGGTGCTTCAATAAAAATCTGAGTCATATGCTCCCTTCTGGATTGCTCTTCAAGAAGCCTGATTCTTCTAACTCGAGCCGGTGGTTTCACTGGTAAATACCCATGAAATGCAAAGCACTGACCGTTCAATCCGGAAGCCATTAGCGACAAAAGGATCGAAGAAGGACCGATAAAAGGAACGACCCGAATATTCAGACTATGAGCAATGGCGACTATCTCGGCTCCCGGATCTGCCACTCCAGGACAACCAGCCTCGGTGATCAGTCCAAGGGAAACTCCCTTTTTCAAAGGCTCCACCATTTGGCTGAAATCCTCTAAACGAGTATGCTTGTCTAGTATTTCGAAGTTTATCTCATCCAGATATTCCTTCATTCCCAGGCGGATCAGAAAACGACGGGCTGTACGTTCATTTTCAACAATAAAATTTCGGAGAAGGTGTATCTTTTTTATGACTTCAACAGGAAGTATCTGGTCGGCCGTGGTGTCATCCAATAAACTTGGAATCAAATACAATATCCCTTTCGTTGTATGCATTTAATACAAAAATTATCATGTTAAGATATCGATTTTTTCACCACTCTTAATAAACATCCATTAATTCTACTTCGAATAATAGGGGTGTATATGGGGGAATATCTCCTTGTCCGTATGGTCCATAAGCAAGACTTGAGGGGATCAGAAG
>JAUVKA010000367.1 GCA_030592205.1 Bacteroidota bacterium
CGTTCTACACATCATTCAGGAGAGATAAAAATCAGTGCACATTCCAAAGGGATTAAAGATGCGATCATTGAGATAAGCACAGACGAGTTAACAAAGATTTAAATTAGTTTGAAATGAAAAACAGGGGTGGGAAATCTGCAATTGGCATAGTAATTATCACAATGCTTACAATTTCTTTTAGCAATTGTACAAATCAGGATAGTTTGCTGGAGGGAGATTTTGGAGCTTATTATACCCGTTTAATCACTGGTGCAGATTGGGAAATGTTCGATCGAACAGGTGATTTCTCTGATATAGTTATTGAGCTGGGATCAGGAAAGGGCAAATTTGTTTTTTGGAGGGGAGCAAGTTACCTTCCCTATTGGGAAAATGCTTCAGGTGAGAAGTTTTTTGTGGATGAACTCATTCCGCGTCAGGGAGATGGGAAAGATATAATGCCGGATAAAGTTAATACTTATTCTCATGTATCCCTAATTGAAAGCTCCGAGGCACATGCCACTGTTCATTGGAGATATCTTCCGGATTTTAATGGAACAAATCCACATTTAGGAGTTGTGGCAAATCAGTTTGTTGATGAATACTTCACACTGAACAACGATGGGAAAGTAACTAGATTGGTAAAAACCGGTACCGAAAAGATTGATGAATGGAATGATCCCGGGAACAGGATCAGGCAGGAATTCCAGCTTTCACAAAGAGGAATTATTGACGAAGTAATAACGCCAGCAATACTCAGTGATCAGAATGAAATAACGAAGGGGAATAAAATAATAGATAAGACAATAGTTGATCCTGTTGCCTGGTTTCATTTTGATGAAGCCATAGGAGATCTTACTCATGAATCCAGGGGAAGCGCGGAATCGATAATAACAGGAGATAAAACGATTTGGAAAAAAGGAGTTTCCGGAACTGCCTTACAATTTGAGTGGTATAAGACTGCGGTTCATATTCCATCAAGTAATGATTTGAAACCTGTGAGTGAGATCACGCTCGAGGGCTGGGTGGCTATCGGGGCATATCCCTGGAGCTGGTGCCCAATTGTTCAACAAGCCGATGATGTTCCTGAGGAAGTTCGATTGTTCAGAGGGGAATATGATATTACAGACCTTGACAAGCGTGAGGGAGATCTTTCCATTGGCCTGGTAGGGGGTGACCCGGATAACCAGGAAGGTGATGTGGATGTTGAACAGGAAATTGATTTCGATGAAATTGAATTTGAAGTGAAGTACCAGAAGGAAGATGATACTGGATATTTCCTTGGGATTAACGGTCATGGTCATCCTGGATTTAAAATTAGAATAGGAGGAGTCTGGGAGGAACTTACTTCAGAAATGTTCCTTGAGAGAAAAAAGTGGTATCACATTGCTGCAACCTATAGCCAATCATCTGGCAAGATGATGCTTTTTGTTGATGGTGAGAAGACCGATGAAAAACAAGTTGCTAAGGCGGAAATAGAATTGTCCTTAAAGGATATACAGATAGGAAGAGGAAAAGAGCGACGGCCTACAGACCCTGTAAGAGAAAATACTTTCCCGGGCACATATTCTTTTGATGGCTTAATCGATGAAGTAAAAATCTACGATGTGGCATTGACTCAGAAAGATATCCAATCTACATTTAATCTATATGCACCTGATAGAGTTGCAGATCTTGATAAAAGGGTACTTCCTGAGGGAGAAAACAGAAATACTTTTGGCGGATATTATACCAATCTCAAATTCTATGATAGTTGGGATAATATGTGGAGATTCGGAGAACACTCTGATGTAATTGTTGAGTTTGACAATAATCCAAGTAAGTTCGTTTTCTGGAAAGGAGTGAGCTACATCCCAATGATGGTTAACGAGAACAACTTCTGGTATAGCAATGAGTTTAATGAGACCTGGAGCACTTCAGGAGGTGAGGGATGCCAGGAACCAATGTCAGATAAGCAATGCCTTTATAATCATGTGAGAATTATTGAGAATACAGCTGCAAGGGTTGTTGTTCATTACAGGTTTCCCCTGGTCGATGTAAATAAATTCAAAGCAAATTATGTGGAGGAAACGGGTTGGTATGATGTGGCTGACTGGTATTATTATATTTATCCGGATGGAGTAGCTTCCAAAGTTGAGCAATTATGGACAAGCGGTGAAAGAATCCATGAATGGCAGGAATCAATGGCTATATTCGGACCCGACCAACATCCGCATGATTTAATTGAACGGGAAGAAACATTCACGATAGTTCGTATAGACGGTGAGCATGAAACTTTTGACTGGAATCCTTTGCCACCTGATGGAATTGAAGGTCCAGAAGGATCAAATATTCATCATGTAAACTATAAAGGTGAATATGATCCTGTAACGATTGTCGAAGAAATTCAATGGTCAAATGTTTATGGAGGAGAAATAACTGATTATGCCATTTTCCCAACCTGGAATCATTGGCCAGTATCACAAATGCCTTCTGATGGCCGTTATGCAAGCTATCCGGATAGAACCTGTCACAGTTCCCTCTCTCATATATATCCTCCTGATTATGATGCTCAATTTGGAAACAGGCCTTACCAAACAAAAATACTATTGGAAGGGATGCTCAATCAAGCGCCCCTGGAATTGATTCCATTGGCGAAATCATGGATACAGCCTCCACTGCTTAGCAATGTAAAAGGCTGTACCGGGAATTACGATAAATCTCAACGGGCATATATTTTTGAAAAAGAATCTGAAGATATTTCCATGACTGTTTTAGCCAACGAAGATAGCCCGGTAGAAAATATCTGCATGATATTCAAACACTGGAACTCAAGACAAGAGGCAATTGTAAGTGTCGATGGTTCCGAAGTAGAAAGTAAGCAAGGCGTTGTGAGGGATTCCGATGGTTCATACAAATTGATTGTATGGATTCGTAAATCGAGCATCCAGGCTTTTAACATGAACATAAGAAAAGTTTAGATTTTCAGATAATAAAAGTCAGTTACGATTCGCAAGCGGCACTTTTGATTTAAGTAAACCATGTTATGAACGAAAAAACAACACTTTATCATAGCAAGATAAATGGAAAACGTATATCTCTAATTTTAAGTCTTTGCGGACTTTTAACAGGAATATTTAACCTTTCAGCCCAGATTGTTCCAATTAGTTCCGGATATAATGAAAATATTGAATGGGAGAATGTATTTACAGATGGCCCTCCGGGAAAAGTAAACAGAGCCGTGGTGGATTCGGATGGTAATTATGCAGTAATTTTTATGCCAGATAATCAATCCCGTATCCATAAAATTGATGGAAATACCGGTGAAAGAATTTGGACTGTAACAATAGAAAACACAGCTGGGTTTGGCATTTCCGAGATTAACGATGCTGGCCGTTGCGATTACATTGCCAGTGGTGGAATTGGTGAAACACAGGAAAGATGGGTTGCCAGGCTTAACGGTGACGATGGATCTACCATGTGGAGTAAAACCTATTATTCCGACGGCGGATCGTGGCAATACGATGCTATTAGAATGACAATCGTCGGCTCTGATGGCTATATCTATGGAGCCGGGCGTATTGGAGGAGACGAGCAGGGAAGTATATTTATGGCTTATGGAGGTGAGGCTGCAATTATGAAAATAGACCCGACTAATGGTGACGAGATCTGGACACATTCAAACCCAAATTCAGTTTATGCCTTAGCGCTTGTTGAAGCATCAGATGGAAATCTTTATTATGGCTCATCGGTGGAGGATGAAGACTTAACATTGACAAAACTGAATAAAAGTGGTACCGAATTATGGACAAGATCTTTACCCGGTACAGATATGATCATACCTTCCGATATGGCTATCGATTTGGGAGATACTATCTATTATGCTGGTCATTCCGGGAGAAGTGGTGCTGGCCATCCTTATGACTACTCTTGTGTAAAAATGGATACGGCAGGAAATGTAAACTGGGTAAAACATTATGCAAATCCGCGGGGTTACAGCATGAGTTATATACGCAGTGAATTATACGGAGTAAAAGTTGGGACTCATGGCATATATTTGTTTGGAGGAACAGGAGATGAAAACGGAAGTTATAGTGTTGAAAATCCTCCGTTTACCTCATCAGATACCTGGAACGGCTGGGTGATTATAACTGACCGGGACGGTAATATTATGAGAAGCGATGTATATTGCCAGGAAGAGGTAAATACAGCAACAGAATATGGTTGTATTACTGATGATGGATACGTAGTATTTAATGATACCGACGCTCGTGGTGATACAGAAGTAGGTGTGTTGAAAATAGTATTTGATGGTATTCCGGGAAGTGGCACGAAGTATAATTTAAGCACAAGTTCAACTTC
>JAUVKA010000234.1 GCA_030592205.1 Bacteroidota bacterium
TACCCAGGTCAGTTGACATATAAACATATGTTTGGAAGTCATCATCCCTGTATCCTGTCAAAGTCACATAAAGGGTATTCGAATCATGCCTTGATGCTCTAACCCGGCTGACCCATTTATTGGGTAATATGTCACTTATTTTCAGCCATGTTTTGCTATCATCTGTTGTAACCTGAACATTACCGTCATCTGTCCCAATGCATAGCAGACCTTGTTGAAGAGGAGATTCCGAAATGGAAGTGATAGTGCCGTGGGGCACATTCCCCTGCTTTTCAGGTCCCGGATTTGTTGTCAGATCATTGCTTATAATCTCCCAATCATCACCCCTGTTTTTTGATTTAAGCAGCATCTGGGTACCATAATAGATTGTATAGGGATCATATTTAGATATTACAAAGGGAGTCATCCAGTTATATTTAAATTCTATTTGACCTTTTTTTGCCCTGGGTTGTATTGATTTTGTTTCCCCCGTTTTCATGTTTTTCCTTCTGAAGGCTCCAAACTGATGTTCATAATAAATAACATCAGGATTAGTAGGGTCTCTTTCAGTGAAATAGCTATCGCCGCCACCCCAACGATCAACATACACATGTTTCCATGGATCTTCAACACCGAACTTTGTCAGCCGATCTTCAACATTATGACTACCCGGTCCGAAAAGGGCAGCATCATCCTGGGTGCCTCCATAAATGTAATAGGGATCAGCATTATCTACTGATACGGCATAAAATTCGCCAATTGGTAGATTGTTGAAATGAAGCCAGTTCTTGCTACGGTCCCATGAGCAGTATAATCCACCATCATTGGCCAGGAGCAAACGATCAGGATTTACCGGGTCTATCCACATATCGTGCATGTCGAGGTGCATAACACGGATATCATGAGAAAGGATGTGGACAACAGTATCACTTGTGAATTCAAAGGTTTTGCCGCCGTCCATTGAATGAACTAATTTCCAACCAGGGACAAATACCTCGTCCTCATTATCCGGGGCTACTCTTACATCGCAAAAGGAATAGTTTATACCCGTTGGGAATTTATCTTTATGAGTTTTCACCCAACTCTCTCCCTTATCATCCGAGCGATATAATTCTCCTCCAACTCTTCCTTCACCATCTTTGGAAGTTGCCTGATTCTCCAGAATGGCATAAATAATATCAGGATTGCCTGGCGCGAAACACAGACCTATTCGACCTAAGTGTTTGCCGGTAGGTAGTCCCTTGGTCAGTTCTTTCCAGTTATCACCCCCATCAGTAGTTTTGTACAAACCACTTCCTTCACCGGCATTTGTATTATTCCAGGCTTTCCTGTCTCTTTCCCAGCTTGCTGCCAGGAGAGTTTGCTTATCGGAAGGATCCATTACTACTTCAATGAAACCGACATTGTCGGCAATGAATAGAATTTTCTCCCAATTTTCGCCTCCGTCTGTGGTTTTATATAAGCCTCTTTCCTTATTATCTGTATAATTATGACCTATTGCTGCGGCATAAACAACATCTGGATTTTCGGGATCGATTACAATTTTGGGAACATGGTATGTTTCTTCAAGACCCATGTGCTGCCATGTTTCTCCTGCATCTTCCGATTTGAAAACTCCAAGGCCTGAGTATGAACTTCGTGCCATCAATACTTCTCCCGTCCCCAGCCAAAGCAAATCAGGATTTGATGGTGCAATGGCAACACAACCCATTGCAAAGGTGGGTTGATCATCGAAGATTGGTTTCCATGTTGTTCCATGGTTTTTTGTTTTCCACAAATTGCCGGATCCGGCACCAACATATATCGTAAATGGATCTTTTGGATGACAGGCGACGGTTTCAATTCTCCCGCTCATAAATTCCGGTCCGGCAACTCTCCACTTGAGATCTTTATAGGGTGATACAGCCTTAAGATTCTGATGCTGTTCCCATGATTTCATCCGGGCTTCTGCACCCATTACCGGTTTTTCAGTTTGGGACATTATTGAAGACCATGGTCCAAGCATAGATAAACTGATGATTAAAACGGAAATGAGAGCTTTAGTCTTTTTCATATCTGGTTTTTGATTTATTCAGACTTGATATTCCACTGCTCAGCGAGCCAGTTAACGATTCGCCAGGAATACTTGTATTGTTTTTCTGGTAATAATCTTGCTACAGCATTTTTCACATCCTGACTATCTTCTTCTACATACACTATGGCATTTAATGCATGACACCGTGCTTTATCTTCGGGATATTCAAGAACCTTTAACAGAGCCATTATTGCTTTATCCTTTTCACCAAGCTTATAAAGGATCTCGGAGGCCACAACAATGACATTTGGCGATTCATCTTCCAGAACTTTAATTAGCTCATCTTTTGCCGGAGCAGCTTTTTCCCCTAGTATTAGCATCCCTGTTGCTCCCCAGTATCTTATTGCACTATCACCATTCTTAAGATATTTAATTAATTTTTTGAGATTTCTCTCATCGCCCAGTGAAGCTGTTTCAGCGGCAGCCAATATATCATTCAGGGGAACATCTGCGGAGCGCATAAAGTCATATACAGGTGTTTCTCCAGATCTTCTGATCATATCGGCTTCAGGGATAAACCCAGCATCCTCTATTTTTCTGCTCCAATCAGTGTTGGCCTTCCTTAAACGATCCATTATCTTATAATAATCAGGATTATCAGCAAGGTTATTCACCTCCCAGGGATCATTTTCTGTATCATATAATTCTTCGTGAGGCTTTGTATTCCAAAAAATACTTTGGGTTTCATTGCATTCTCCATTGAGGTATGCATTTTCCCAGGAAGGCATAGAAGGAGCCCTCCACAGATAGGCAACACGCTGTCCATAAATCCTATATGGCATATAGTTTTTTATATATCTGTATTTTTGATTCCGGACAGACCTGCTCATATCGTACCACTCGTCCATTCTTCCCCGAAACATAAATGTATATTCAGGATCTTCAGTTTTTTGTGAGCCCAGGAAAGCATCGCCTTGCATATAATCAGGTATGGGTATTCCGGTGATACTTAACATTGTGGGTGCCAGGTCAACAAAACTTATCAGACGGCTGACCTCATCGCCTGGTTGTTCTGCCGGGAAAAGGTATTTATACTTTTCAGGGATTCTGATAATAAATGGAACATGAGTGCCTGATTCGTAAACGTATCTTTTACTCCTTCCCAATACTCCTCCATGATCGGCAAAATAGAATACAATGGTGTTACCGGCAAGTCCATCATCTTGTAATTCTTGCAACGTTTTCCCAACTGCGGTATCCATGGCAGTAATTTTATCATAGTACTGGGCCCAGTCGTGGCGCATTTCCTTAGTATCAGGATGGTATGGAGGAAGTATCATATCCTCTGGTCTATGAATCAGCTCTTTCGTTGGGACTGACTTATGAATTGAACTTTCATGACTGATATTGGTATTCTTGACATGGAAAAAAGGCTGGCCTTCTTTTCTGTTCGAGTAGTGAGCCTTATTGCTGGATTCATCCCATACATCATTTTGTTTAATAGTATTGTAATCTTCTTTAGCATTGTTGGTGCAGTAATACCCCTTTTCTCTAAGATATTTTGGGAACATCTCCACTGTTTCTGAGAGGGGATATCCACTTCTCATATGCTGATTTCCGTTTGAACAAGCATATACACCGGTGATTATTGTGTTTCTGGCAGGGGCACAAACGGGAGCATTGGCATATGCAAGAGTATATAGAAATCCTTCAGATGCGAGTTTATCCAGGTTCGGGGTGGAGGCCAGTTTATCTCCATAGCAACCCAAAAAAGGGCTGTTGTCTTCACTGACAATCCACAGGATATTTGGCAGATCCTGGGTTATTGAATCCTGGGTTTTAGCCTTTGAGTTTGGTTTAGTGTCACTGGATAAGCAACTTACCAATAGAAGTGGAAGGTACAGGCAAAGAATAGCCGATTTGATAGCTTTCATAAATTACATTTGTGTATAGATACAGCTTATAGATGAAAGCTAAGTTAATGATCTTAACGATTAGCTACACTTTTTTGTAAGAATAGAAGGAAATTTTCTTGATCATGAATATTGAAAATTCGATGTAAAAAGGAGTTCAAGGTTGTTTTACTACTATCTTCTTGGTGATTAGAATTTTCACTTATGAAGAATTGAAATAAAGTATTATCTTTTGGGGTTACTTATAGGGCTTTTCCCGAATCAACTTATGGATAGGGATTTTATTATGATATATGATTTCTTCCAATCAAGAACCGACTCGACACTTACAGAATTATCGAAAGTCATTTTAACTACATGACTGTGTTATTTATGGCTGTATTAAAGGATTAGGATTATGTGGTTTAAATCTGCTCAGATAGGAATTGGCAAAGGGCTTCTTTTTATATCTCTTGCCACATTTGGTATGCTTGTCAGCCATGCTGGTCAAGCTAAAGAAGTCACTGTCAAAGATGCAAAAACTGTTGGAAAAAATTTCCTTGAATATACAAGTCGCGGAAACCTGGTTTGCGATAGTTTGGTTTTACTTGACGAATACAATCCATACAGGAATAGAAAATCAACTGGTCCCGCGGAGAAATACCTCTATATTTTTGCCATAAGCCCCTCTCCGGGATTTATTATCGTTTCTGCTGATGATAGGGTTAAGCCTGTTTTAGGCTATTCCCTGACCACTGAATTTAAAATGGAGGGATTACCACCGAACCTTCAGGAATGGCTTTTGTCATACACTGATCAAATTGAGGCGATTACCAGTGAGGATTTATCACCGGGTAAAGAGATAGATGATGCCTGGGGGGCACTTAAAGCTGGTATTCCTGACAGGAATCTAAAATCAGGCGGATCTGTAAGTCCGTTGGTATCAACCACATGGAATCAAGGAGCCTATTATAATGAATCTTGCCCTTACGATGAGGAAGTTGAAAAAAGGACATATACCGGCTGCGTGGCAACTTGTATGGCACAGATCATGAAGTATTGGAACCATCCAACTCAAGGCCAGGGATCTCACTCTTATGAGCATGCCAAATATGGTGAACAGTCTGCAAACTTTGGTGAGACAACCTACAATTGGTCAGGTATGCCAAATAGCCTATCCAGTTCAAATGAAGCAGTGGCAACATTAATGTACCATTGCGGGGTGAGTGTGAATATGAATTATGGAACAGATGGAAGCGGAGCCTACTCCAGTAGTGCTGTTTCAGCCTTATATAATTACTTCAAATATTCTACTGATATATCCGTGATTAATAGATCGGGATACACAAACGAGCAATGGATTGATATTCTCCTGGGTGATTTATACTCTGGAAGACCAATTTACTATACAGGTCGGCATTCAGAAGGAGGACATGCATTCATTTGTGATGGATATGATGGAGATTTTTTTCATTTCAACTGGGGTTGGGGTGGTTATTCCGATGGATGGTTTTCCATCGACAACCTAAATCCCGGGACAAGAACATATAACGACAGTCAATCAATAATCTACCAGATATTTCCTGAATCCTCAGGTAATGAGGAGCCTGTATTAACCGTAGACCCCCTGACCAGGTCTGTTGGGCCCGCTAAAGGTTCAACAAGCTTTGATGTATCAAATACAGGCACTGGAACGATGAATTGGACTGCCTCTGTTATCACCGGTGATACATGGGCCCATATAGGATCAGGATCCAGTGGAACAAATACGGGCACGATTTCACTCACCATTGATGCCAATGAGAGTAATGACTCACGTACTGCAACGATATTGGTGTCCTCAGCCGGGGCAACAGGAAGTCCTAAGGAAGTTACCATTGTTCAGAAAAAAGCAGCGGGACTGGCAGATTTCTATGTCAACTTTTTGGAAGTAATCACTCAGACCTTACAAGGAGGGGATTTGTTCAGAGCAGAAATAGAACGAGGAAACCAGGGTGAAATAGCTGGAAATCCTGGCTATATAAAGTATTTATTATCAAGAGATAATAACATATCTGAAGAGGATATCATTCTTGAAGAAGGAAATGCAAGATCAAATTGGGAAGCCGGATATTATCAAAAATTTGAATTCAATGACCTCAGTATTCCGGAATCCATTGACATTGGCGATTGGTATTTTATTATTGCACTGGATTGCAATGAAGAGACGGAGGAGGAAAATGAAGACAACAATATAGCCTTTGCACTATTCACGGTAACTGAACCAGATAAGCCAGATGTTTTCGTAAGCAACCTGACCACTTCACCAACAGCGGCTAAGCCCTTGGGCGTGATGGAAGGTCATTTTGTGTTTGGCAACCAGGGCGAGGCCGATATGCCAGCCAGCCATTATCGCTATGTTATTTCCGATGATATAACTTATTCCACAGATGATTACCTGGTTCAGTATGGAGAGTGGGATGCTTTAACTGTCGGTTATGAAAACACCAGTGGCAGTACAGGAGATTTCCAGCTCCCGGCTTCAATAGTAACAGGAACCTGGTACTTGATAGTGATGCTGGAATGTGATGAAGAAGTTGAAGAGGAAGATGAGAACAACAATAATGCTGTAGTACAGTTTACAGTAACCGAACCTGATAAGCCAGATGTTTTCGTAAGCAACCTGACCACTTCACCAACAGCGGCTAAGCCCTTGGGCGTGATGGAAGGTCATTTTGTGTTTGGCAACCAGGGCGAGGCCGA
>JAUVKA010000235.1 GCA_030592205.1 Bacteroidota bacterium
AAAGTCACAATATGCTTATCACAGATGATTTCCTTATAAGTATTGATGCAAGTTTTTTCAACATCGACCGCGGAGGAGATATCACTTATCACGGTCCGGGACAGATAGTTGCTTATCCCGTATTTGATCTTGATCATTTTGGAATTCACTTAAAGGAATATGTTTATTCACTTGAGGAGTGTATTATTCTGTTTCTCAAGGAAAATCACATTGAAGCATCCCGCCTTGAAGGAGCCTCAGGAGTGTGGCTCGACCCCTCCACTCCAAAAGCCAGGAAAATATGTGCAATTGGAGTAAAAGCCAGTCGATTTATTACAATGCATGGTTTTGCCTTTAATGTGAACACTAATCTTGATTATTTTTCTTATATCAATCCTTGCGGGTTCACTGATAAAGGCGTTACATCCATGAAAAAGGAGTTGGGTGAAAATCAGGACTTAAATATCGTAAGGGCCCGACTCAAAGACATCATTATCTCATATTTTATAAATCTTGCAAAAAAACGACCGGCACAAACTCCGGAGATCTGAATAAAAAGAATGCCTATATTTATGAGCTAATCTAAACCATGGGAAATGAAACCCCTGGATCGCAGAAAATTTATTAAAACATCTGGCCTTATAGGCGGATCGGTAAGTCTTGTGCCAGGTTTTGCCGCAGACTTATTTGGCTTGACTCCTGGTCAGGCTGTTATTGGAGATTTACCATCAGAAGGCTGGATACGAGTTGGTTGCCCAGCCCACAACTGCGGCGGTCGCTGTTTACTTAAGGTGTGGGTAAAGGATGGATTGATTGCCAGGATAGAAACTGATGACCGTCCTACCGATGACCTATCCGACCCCCAATTAAGAGCTTGTGTGAGAGGGAGAGCCTACCGTCGCCGGCAATATCACCCCGACAGGCTTAGGTTTCCAATGAAAAGAGTGGGTAAACGAGGCGAGGGATATTTTGAAAGAATATCCTGGACTGAAGCGCTTAGCCTGATGGCGAAAAAACTTACTGAAATAAGAAATAAATACGGAAACGAAGCTTTATACATCCCCTATGGTACAGGTAGTTACAGTCAAACTAATGGACGATGGCCTGCCGTCCGACTTCTAAACATCCTGGGAGGCTCTCTAAAGTATTACAACTCATACTCATGGGCCTGTATAAGTAAAGCTACTCCAACAGTATTCGGCACAGGGATTACAGGTAATCAGCGCCAGGATTGGCTTAACTCAAAATTTATTCTAATGTGGGGTTGGAACCCTGCTGAAATGCGCGATGGCACCAATACTGAATATTTTTTAAAAAAAGCCAGAGAGAGAGGTGCTCGTATTGTTTGCATCGATCCCCGAAAAACAATGTCGGCCGTTGCTCTGGCCGATGAATGGATTCCTATTCGTCCGGGAACAGAAACCGCCATGATGAGCGCTATGGCGTATGTAATGATCCAGGAAAATTTAATTGACAGAGAGTTTATCAAAACCCACTGTATTGGATTTGATAACAGTCAGATGCCGGATGGATATGAAGAAGATGAATCGTATTCCGATTATATTTTAGGAACTATCGATAATATACCCAAGACTCCTGAATGGGCAGAAGCCATTACGGGCATCCCTTCTGAAACAATTGCGCGAATTGCAAGACAGTATGGAAGCATAAAGCCGGCCATGCTATATCAGGGCTATGGGATGCAAAGGCGAGCCTATGGTGAACAACCTGTACGCGGTGGTTGTGTCCTGGCTGCAATTACCGGAAATATTGGTATTCACGGAGGCTGGGCCAGTGGAATAGCCCATCAGCCTGGTGGAACTCCCTTCTGGAATATTTTCCCAATGAAAAAGAACCCTGTAAAGGCCGCAATTCCTACATTTCTCTGGAGTGAAGCTGTAATTAGGGGAACAGAATTAAGCGCAAAAGAAGGCCTAAGCGGAGTTGACCAGCTGTCGACTAACATTAAATTCATCTGGGCAGTAGCATCCAACGCACTGATCAATCAGCATAGCAACATCAATCGTACGGCTAAAATTCTTGAGGATGAATCCAAGGTAGAATTCCTGGTCGTTCAGGACCAGTTCCTCACCCCAACAGGCAAATTTGCTGACCTTTTGTTACCGGCATGTATGCAATTTGAAACATGGGGATTGGAAGACGGCTGGAAATATGGTGATGAAGTTATCCTGATGCCACAAGTTGTAAAACCCGCCTTCGAATCTCGTTCAGATTATCGAATTTGTGCTGATCTGGCCCGGGAAATGGGCGTTTATGAAGAATTCACTGAAGAGCTGGATGAAAGAGGCTGGACAAAGAAACTATGGAATTCATATAAATCCAATCGCTTTCCTGATATTCCTGATTTTGAGCAAGTTGTAAAAAGCAACCAAGGAGTTTACAGCCTTCCTGTTCACGAGCCAAAAATATCATTTGAAAATTTCGCAAAGGATCCTGTGAAATATCCCCTGAAAACTCCATCAGGAAAAATTGAAATATTCTCACCTGCTTTAAAAGAATTGGGACAGGCAGATGAAATTCCACCCATCCCTAAATATATACAGGAATGGGAATCTCCATTCGGACCGGAAAAGGATCGTTTTCCTCTGCAGGCTATCGGACCGCATTATATGGGACGGGTTCATTCCACCTTCGATAATGTAGATTGGCTGCAAGAAGCATTTCCACAAAGGATATTCATAAACCCTATTGATGCAGAGCCTCGCGGGATTAAGGAAGGCGACAATGTAGTTGCTTTTAATGATAGAGGTAAATTGAAATTGCCTTGCAGATTTACACAGCGCATTCTGCCAGGGGTTGTGTCGATCCCACAAGGTGCTTGGTGGGAGCCGGATAAAAAGCAAGTTGACATTGGAGGATCCATAAATGTGCTGACATCCGAAAAATGGACTCCTCTTGCTTTTGGAAATGCTCAACATACAATCATGGTAGATATTAAACGGGTAAGATAATATTACAAGCTAATGAGCCAATATGGTTTTTATATAGATTCCTCTTGTTGTTCCGGTTGCAAAACCTGCCAGGTGGCTTGCAAGGACAAAAATGATCTTGACCAGGGAATGATGTGGAGACGTGTATATGAGGTTTCCGGAGGTAGTTGGGAACAAAGGCCAAATGGAGGTTGGAATCCTCAGATCAGCACCTACAATCTGTCGATTGCCTGCAACCATTGTGAAGATCCTGCCTGTGTAGATGCATGCCCCACAAAAGCCTTATATAAGGATTCCGAAAAAGGTTTTGTCCTAATCGATCCGGAAAAATGTGTAGGCTGTCGATATTGCGAATGGGCATGTCCCTATGGTGCTCTTCAGTACAATGAAGATTTGGGAATTATGACGAAATGCGATTTTTGCAAAGATTACCTGGAAGTTGGGAATGAGCCATCCTGTGTTTCTTCATGTCCGCTTCGCGCAATAGACTATGGTGAATTATCTGAGTTACAGGAAAAATATGGCCTTGTCAGCCAGGTGCACCCCATGCCTGATCCGAAACTCACAAAGCCTTCCCTGGTTATCGGCCCACACCGCGAATCTGAAACAGCCAAAATTAATAAGGCCCGTATAGCTAATTTAGAGGAGGTGAAAAATGATTAGCAAAGATATTCCACTCATCGGCTTTACTCTTTTTTGCCAACTTTCTGTTGGAACATTAATTCTGTATAATTTAATAATATTTCTTCCTACTTTCAGGAATAAGAGCCACCTACCCTCTCATTTTAAAGCTATACCAGTATTGGCCTTTGCATTTGCTATCATTGCTGTATTGTTTTCAGTTTTCCACTTGGGCAGACCTGTTAAAGCCGTATTGACACTTGAAAATATGTCTTCCTCATGGTTGAGCAGGGAAATATTTATGATGATGATTTACTTATTCTTCTCAGGCTTGTTTACCCTATTCATTTTTGTTATGTCAGGCTGGAAAAGACTTATGCTGGTCATGCTGAACCTTGCAACTATATCAGGAATTATTCTGATCTTCTTCATGTCAAGAATTTATTCCTCTATGCCAATACCGGCATGGCAATCACTTTTCAATTTTCTGAATTTTGCAGCTACAACACTAGCCACCGGGGGAATACTGCTGTTGCTCATACAAATACAAAGCGGCAGCTTGTCGGGACAACAAAGTCTGGCCTGGATTCTCGGTATCGTTTTACTGCTGGAAATACTATTTATTCCTATTTTTCTGAGTTACCTCGACCAGAACAGCCATGCCAGCCAGCTGAGCCTAAAGTTGCTACTTGAAGATTATACATTGATTTTTTATTTCCGTCTGGGTTTTCAGCTCTTATCGCTAGGTTTAATCTCTATTGCCATAGTTAATATCCGCTCAGATACTGATAGATGTAAGAGACTATTATGGCCTGTTATTGGAGGAACCTTCTTTATATTCCTTAATGAGATTTTTGGAAGAATTCTTTTTTATGCAATAGAAGTTCCATTAGGCAGTCTTTAAATTTAACTCTAATAAAAAACGATTTTGTAATATGAATGGACAAATTAATATCCCGGCCCTCGATCTGGCAATTATTATTATCTATCTTCTTGGAATCCTTGGGGTAGGAGTATGGGTTGTAAGAAAGCAAAAAATGACTACCAGCTCATATTTCCTTGCCGGCAGGTCATTAAACTGGGCTTTTGTCGGGGCTGCTTTGTTCGCATCTAATATCTCAACAATCCATCTGGTTGGTCTTGCTGCTGCAGGTTATCGCGATGGCATGGTTCAGGGAAATTTTGAATGGATGGCTACTTTCCTGCTTATCCTGTTGGGGCTTGTATTTGCACCATTCTATTTTAAAAATAAAATCTCTACTCTGCCGGAATTCCTTGAAAAAAGGTATGGTGGAGCTTCTCGATCCTTACTTGCATTCCTGGCAATTATTGGAGCCCTGTTTATGCATATAGGGATTAGCTTGTTTGCAGGAGCTGTCGTTTTTGAAACCTTCTTCGGGATAGATAAATGGTATAGCATAATAATTATCTCAGTGATAACATCAATTTATACGGTATTGGGTGGTTTGAAGTCAGTTGTCATCACTGAAACAATTCAAACCGTAATACTTATCCTTGGAGCCAGCATAATGGCAGGTATTGCAATCTTTGCTTTACCGGATAAAGGGATCCACTCCCTTGCAGAGCTAAAAGAAGTACTAAGGCCTGATCATCTTGTTCTTTTAAGAAGTGCAGAAAGCAGTCCTAATCTACCCTGGTATTCGATACTGTTGGGCTACCCTGTTATTGGGATATGGTATTGGTGCGCTGATCAAACAATTGTGCAACGTGTTCTGGGGGCCAAATCTGAAAGAGATGCCCAATTGGGTCCTATTTTCGCCGGTTTTATAAAAATATTACCCGTATTTATTATGGTCGTACCAGGAATCCTCGCCTATGCTTTATTCGGGGATATCATCGGTGAAAATGCAAATAATGCCTTACCTGTTTTAATTACGGAACTGCTGCCTACCGGTCTGAAAGGACTAATGTCAGCCGCTCTGATGGCAGCTCTAATGAGTACCATTGCAGCAGCTCTAAATTCTTCAGCAACACTTGTTTCTGTTGATATTGTAAAACGCATCCGTCCGAAAACAACTGACAGTCAACAAGTAAGAATAGGACGATGGACAGCTATTGCTGTTATGCTCCTTGCAATAGCCTGGTCACCGATGATAGAAAGGTTCAGAAGTATTTTCGATGCAATTAACACTATACTAGCAGTACTTGCTCCACCTATTGCCGTGGTATTCCTTTGGGGAGTATTTTCGAAAAGAGGAACCAAAGAAGCATCTTTTGTTACCATTGTATCAGGCTTCATACTTGGCGCAATTGTCTTTATGATTGATTTCCCAGCCTTCGGAGATGTTAAAATAATTACAGAAAACTGGGGTATTCCCTATATGATGCAGGGTTGGTGGCTGTTTGTTATTCTGAGCGTAATATATTTCTTCGTCAGTTGGATAACACCAAAACCCAAACCTGAGCAGCTATATATGCTTACTCTTGACAACCCGCTGAGTTTTATTACTAAAGGAAAGGTAACAGGAATATCAGATCCAAGGATTTTGTCTGGAATCCTGGTTGTTATTATGGTTATTCTGTACCTAATATTCTCGTGAGATGGGGAACAGTTAACGGGGAACAGGGAATAATGAATTGTAAATTGTAAATTGTAAATTACAAATAGCAACAGCCTGTAATTCATTGAGTTACGGCTTACAGCTAAGGCCTTTTTTGTCACTCGTCACCCGTCACTCGTCACCCTTTTTCGTCACTCGTCACCCGTCATTCGTCACCCTTTTTGTAACCCTACGTCACCCTTTTTTGTCACTCGTCACCCGTCACTCGTCACCCTTTTTTGTCACTCGTCACCCGTCACCCGTCACTCTTAAAGCCTTGATTCCAGGATACCTCTTACATCATCAATAGTTAAATCCTTGCAACGTCCGATATAATGTAAGCCACGATCTCTTAATCGTTTCTCGATCAGATCAATGGTGTCCATGCCTATCCCATAATCCGACAAATGGGTTTTTATCCCCATACATTCGAAGAATTCTTCAGTTCTGCGAATAGATTCATCAATAACAGCAGTATGATCAAAACCAC
>JAUVKA010000113.1 GCA_030592205.1 Bacteroidota bacterium
CCATAGCTGGTCAGATCACGAGCACGTAGATTGCGATCAGATAAACATTGTCCATTCTTCACTTCCTGAAAATACTCCTGCAGATGCAATATTCAAACTGGCAGGAAACATTAATAGCTGGGATATTTCGGATGCGGATTATACATTTAGCTTAGATGAAGAATTGAAGAAGCCCATACTCACAATATACAGGCCGGGCGACCTGGAGGCTATCGAATTTAAGATTACCAGGGGGAGCCTTAACAGGAGTGAAGCTGATGGACTGGGCAGGGAAATCAAACCACGTTCCATTCGATTTGGTGAGGCTGATACGCTTTTTGTTGAGGTTAAGTCATGGCAGGATCTCGAGAAAGCCAGGGAAAACATGATCACCCTGACCGTGGAAAGAATACCGGAAAATACACCGGAGAGCGAATCTATATTTTTCGTTGGTGAGATCAACGACTGGTACCCGCATGACGGCAACCTGCGACTGGAAAAAAACAGCAAAGGCCAGTATTTCGTTAACCTGCCTTTACGTGCATACGGCACTGAATATAAGTTTACACGTGGTAATTGGAATACTGTTGAAAAAGACAGTTACGGTTATGAGATCAAAAACCGCGTTCTAAAAAGGGAGAAGTCGTCCGATATTGTAGTTGTATCAATCTGGAACTGGGCTGATCTTTCGATACCTCTGGGTGGGGAACTCACAATTTGGGTGGCGGATTACCCGGAGAATACCCCGGAAGATGCCGAGCTTTACATAGCCGGTAATTTTAACAACTGGAATCCGGGCCGGGAAGACTGGAAATTCAATCGTATTGAGATGGGTTATTATTTCATCACCATTCCCCGGCAGGGTAATATGCTTGAATTCAAGATCACACGTGGAAGTTGGGATTCTGTGGAAGTTGACAAGAATGGCGAGGATATTGAAAACCGTACGTATCACTGGGGGGACGTTGAGAGGATTGAGCTGGAGGTGGTGCGGTGGAAAGACCTGTAGAGATTTGATGATAGAGTGATTTGATGATAGAGTGATTGGGCGATTGAGCGATATTCGAAGGATCAAATCGAGCAATCATCTGGAAAACAAAAAAATCTTTGAAATTGATTATCCATGGACTACAGCAAACGAATCTACGGCCTCGACGTGTATCGTGCCGTTGCCATAATCCTGGTATTGCTTACACATGGCACTTATATGCTAAAAGGAACACTCCTGGAGGATTTTCCATGGATAAAGCTTACTGATGGTGTAGAATTATTTTTTGTATTGAGCGGGTTCCTGATCGGAGGTATACTGCTTAAGATTATCCATAAAAACAACTACAAGTTAAGATTAAAGGATATTTCCAACTTCTGGAAAAGGCGATGGTTCAGGACATTGCCTAATTATTACCTGATCCTGCTTGTGAATGTGTTCTTTGTAAAATTTGCAATTATCGACGGAGATTTCACGCAATTCAATTTTAAGTTCTTCCTCTTCCTGCAAAACTTCAGTCAACCATTCATTGGTTTCTTCTGGGAATCCTGGAGTTTGTCAATTGAAGAGTGGTTTTATATCATCACCCCCCTTTGCATCTTCCTCATTCTGAAATTATTCCCATCGAAACACGGAATTCTTATTGTCATTCTCATTCTGATAATATTTCCCCTTATATACCGGATTACCCAGTCAGGTGAGCAGGTCGACTTTTTCTGGTGGGACAATAAGTTCAGGAAAGTAGTCATAATGCGGCTGGATACTATAATCTATGGTGTGCTGGCTGCCTGGGTGAAATTCTACTACGACTCATTCTGGAAAAAGTATGCCCTGCCCTTATTCATCCTTGGGCTGGTGATTATTGAAGGCACCCTCTACATTCCTAAAGAACCAAACGATTTCTTTGCTAAAACATTCTTCTTCAATTGTATCACTATCGGAGCAATGTTTCTGTTACCGTATGCCGATTCAATTAAGCACTTCAAAACATACTTTGGCAAGGCCATGACCCATATCAGTCTGATATCCTACTCTATGTATCTGATAAACCTTTCGTGTGTGGTACAGCTTATCAATAAGAACTTTCCTATCACCAGCCCGGCAGATGGCAGTATCAAATATGCCATTTTTTGGTTCACTGTTTTAGTTTCTGCCAGTTTACTGTATTATTTCTTTGAGCGGCCGATGATGAACCTCAGAGATAAAAAATTCAGCGTAAAAAAACTATTTGGTTACTAAGTACAATCTTTTGCTGCCTGGAATTTGGAATTTGTTTCGAATTTGGATAGCTATCGGAGCGGAGATTAGACGATTTCCCATCTTATATCTGAGATCCCATCGTTCAATCGAGTACATCGTACAATCATTACATCACTCAATGAAAAAGACCTGTCTTGCGTTCACCAGTACTGCTTAATTTTAAACAGTCGCAGTATTTTTACCAGCTCTGCGCATCCATCTCCAGTGGGTGAAGAACAAGATTATGCAGATAATGATCAATACACCAGTAGTGTTTACTTTTGCGATATTTGAGTAAAGGAGGGCTTGGGAAAACATTCCAGGCAGGAGGCCCCTCGGCTCGGGGTGACAACTTATTAGGCTTTAAACAAGGAAGGGCGCGGCGCCATACTTTAGTTTTTTATTCGTTACTTCGCTAGAGCGCCGCGCCCTTCCTTGTTAGTAAAAGTAATGATCTGTCATCGCGAGCGGAGTCGAGCGACCTGTTTCATCAAAGAGAAATACTTCAGCTGGAGACAGACAGGTTTTTAACCGGACACTACTATTTTGTAATAGTTCGTTACAATTTCATTTAATAGGGCCGGGAGTAATATTTAACATTTGCCGATAATACATCCGGCGGGACAAACAACCCCAAACTCGGGCTACCAGAAGCCCTTGAGCAGAACGGATCAAGTTCATCCTCCTTCTCAGCATAGGTATCAGCAAGTTCCTGATCCCCAATGACTCTTTCATAGATTTTGGACATCCACCTGTATACATATGCTTTAATGGGTCCCGGTGCATTCGGGTTCAGCTCAAGATATTCCTTGAATGATTCCACAGCCTGCATCCCATAATCCTTATTCCCGCTTTGCATCGCATTCATCATGCTTGCTCTTGCAAGATCTATAAGGATAATACTGTTGTCAGGATTCAGGGAAACGGATTCTTCAATATATTTTTTTCCGTTTTCAAGGTCTCCAGTTATCAGATATGCTCTTCCCAGTTCCTCTGAAACAATTGCGCTTGCCTCATGAGATTCATAGGCTTTCAACCAGTACTCCAGCAAGCTTGCTTCATCGTTCAAATATAACGCCCGGGCCCTCAAGCCTTCATTCGGATCACAATCTTCCAGTACTTTGGCATAGTACTCTGCCTTTGTAGAATCCCCACCATACTCCCCGGCTAACATAAGATTGATTTCTGTGAGTGTGATCAGGGAAGACGGTAAACAAGCCTGAAGCTCCAGGGTTTTATCAAATGCCAGTAAAGCATCATCAAGTTTGGCTTTAACATCTTCTTTACCTTGCATCAGGTCAATGTAAACAGTCAAAAACTTCGCATGCGCACAAAAATATGCGTAAATCAGATTTTCAGGGTCAAGTTCACAGGCTTTATCAGCATCGACAATGATCTCATCTATGCTGAATTTGCCCTGCCCTGCCTTCATGATGTGCTTCTTTGCCCTGGCACGCTCATAATAGGCAACTGCATTTTCAGGATTTTCCAGGATAAAATTATCCAGCATAACAACAGCTGAATCAGCATGTCCGGCCATCCGGAGTTCATAGGCATCAATTACTTTGTTGTCGGCCTTCAGTCCGTTGCAACTTAGCATCCAGACCGATAAGCTCAAACATCCCACAATCATTAAACTTAGAATGATTGGTTTCTTTTTTGATTTCTGTTTTTTCATAATCTTTCCTCCATTGAAATTTGTTAATACTGGTTTTACTTTTCTTGTGATTACACATTGTAACCGGGATAAATATTCTGATATGGGCTATGCCCTTTTTTATAGAATATGGATAATAATAAGGTGATGATGTGCAGGTAAAGAATGTTCGGGGTCCGGGTATGTGTTATTGTCCCCAAAAACAGGATGATCAGTCTAAGTATTCGCGTTTTCATCTTGTCTGAATTTGATTAAACAATCATTCAAGCCAGATTAATATTATGCGAGTTGGTTTTACTTAATACCTCGAAATTAGCACAGTACAGCAGTCAAACAAAATTGAATTGCAGGAGAGGAAAGTGGAAATTTGCATTATTTACTAATCCTGGAACAAGGATTGCCTGTTATTTGCAAAAATTACAAATCGAAGGCGCTAATTGCTTGACTCGGTGGGGAAATTTACCAATAGAAGCAGAGGGGGGGGGCTGTGTTATTCCATCCTTTTCCTGAATTCCTCAATCGTGTACAGCAGTTTATTGAAGAAGCGGTTTCTTTCCTTTGCACCGGATACGCTGATCAGGTTGGATTTTGTAATGAGCTTATTAAAATAATTATCCACGTTTTCACAAAATGCAGCGCTTTGCGTGATTAAGAGGCTGAGTGTATTAAATGTAAGGTAAACAGTTGTAGGGCCATCGCTTTTGACCAGGATGGTATTATCATTTAACACCACTTCATTCTCATACATGCTAAAGGTATTCTCGAGCCCTTCGGCCGGTTCACCATAAAGATATTTAAACCCACATTCAGCCTGTTTCCGAATATGGTTAACCCATTTTATGAGTTTATCGCATAAATTGAGAATATCATCATTTTTCTCAAAATAGCCTGACACTTTATAATATTCTATCTGCCGGAGGGTAATATTAAAAGTATCTTCGTTCCAGATCTCGATGGTGGGGATCTTATTGGAAACAGATAAAAGCTGACGGCCCATATTGATGATCTCCATATCAGCATCATCTAACCTCAGCATCTTTTCATCAAATTCCGGGAAATTGCAAAGTGTCTTCTGCCAGAAAAAGATTTTGAATGCCGCGAGTTCCGGGATCATAAAATTATGAAAGACAGGTGGGTCTTTGGCTGCGTAAATAATCTTCTTTTCTGAAGCCTGGCTTATCTTTTTAGTGTCGGACAGGATAAGCCCGAGCCATTCCTTTAATCCAAGCTTATCCGGTTCGAGGGTAAAATAATCGAACACTATTTTATTTCCATGACGCTTGAACAGGGTATCGATCGAAATGCTATAAGCATCAGCAAGTATATACAGGTCCTGGATATCCAGAGCCTTTTCTCCCCTGATGCGCCGGTATGCACTATCGTAACTGATTCCAAGTAGTTCAGCGATCTCATGGACAAAAGATGCATCCGTGGGAAGTCGTTCACGTATCTGTTCAAAAAGGGTTTTCTGGAAATCGGGGACTGTCACCATGCAATAAATATACAATATTCCGTGGTGGAATGCAACATCATACAGGGTGTTGAGCCCTTCGGCGATCTCGATTATCGTTATAGGTCATTTCCATTCCTTCTTTAAAGCTCACCACCTCACTCATTAAGGCTCATTTCATGTAAATATTGAGCTCTATATACAAATTTTTGAGCCCTATTTGATTTGCAGCTCACTTTTTACTATATTAGGGCTCAAATTGTAGCATAATTGAGCTACAATGCTTTAATAAAAGAGCTTTAAAATGGAAAAGAATCAAAATTTAATCATAGAATACATTGCAAAGAATCCCTTGAAATCCTCAAAAGAGATACACGATGGAATAGGAATTGACATAGGTTATGCGACAGTAAAACGAATCCTGAATAGGATAAAGGAAGAAAATTATGTTGAATTAGAAGGCAAAGGAAAAGGCACCAAATACAAAATCAGTCCATCGTATTCGATTATTTATCCAATTGACATTGAGGAATACTTCCTAACAGAGATAGACGATCGAATCATAAAAGAAGAATTTAATCTTGAACTAATTCCAACGACTCTACATGAAGTGCAATTATTTACTATTGAAGAATTAGACCACTTAAATAAGTTACAAGCAAAATATACAGAGAATCTTCAAACACTTTCTGATTCTCAATATCATAAGGAGCTCGAAAGATTAGTAATAGATTTAAGTTGGAAATCCTCACAGATAGAAGGTAACACTTATTCACTATTAGAAACCGAAAGGTTATTAAAGGAAAAAGAAACAGCAGAAGGTAAAAATAAGGATGAAGCAACTATGCTATTGAATCATAAAGAGGCGATAGATTTTATAGTTGAAAACCCAGACTATCTAAATCCAATAGAAATAATAAGAATTGAAGATATACACAGCATATTGGCCAAAGAATTAGGCGTAGATCGTAATATCCGAAAAAGAAGAGTAGGTATCTCTGGTACAAATTACAAACCATTAGATAATGAATACCAAATACGTGAAGCATTACAACAAATGTGCAATTTGGTTAATACCACCAAGAATGTATTTGAAAAAGCTTTGATTCTCCTGGTTCTATTATCTTACATACAAGCATTTAATGATGGAAATAAACGAACGGCAAGAATCGTAAGTAATGCTTGCTTGATAAATAATAAATATTGTCCAATATCATTTAGAACAATAGACTCTATTGAATATAAGAAAGCTATGCTCATATTCTATGAACAAAATAATATCTCAGTATTAAAAAATATATTTATGAATCAATTTGAATTTGCTGTCAATACTTATTTTTAAGAAAAAACGACCTGTAATAATGTATCTGGAATTACAGCTCGTTCATCGCTACGCTTCAGATTGAATCATTGGAATTTTGAATTTGTTTCGAATTTTGGTCATTCGAGTTTAGAATTTCCACGTAGTGGTTAAGGTGAGATTGCCTTCGGCGATCTCTTTGGGGGAGGATACAAACATCTAAAGGCCCAAGGGCAAAGCCCTGAACGGGTTTTCTTTTGAGCTGTTTATAAATACGAGCATTTAACACCTCTCAAAAAAAACCCGTCGTAAAACGACGGGCCTTTAGATGTTTGTCGGAGTGGTGAGATTTGAACTCACGACCTCTTGACCCCCAGTCAAGCACGCTAACCAAACTGCGCCACACCCCGTATGTCAAACCCCAATGTTGAATTAGGGTGTGCAAAGATAATGCTTTCAATGGGAAAACGAAAATTAACTAAGCAGTAAATTTTTTGTTCTGAGATTAAAGTTTGATAGCAAATGTAATAAGTCCGGACTATTTGAATTCATAAAAAATAGCCATCTTTACATTATAAGGATGGATCAACACTTAAATATTGCAGAGCAAGTAAAACTTTTCAAGTCAGTATTCAGTGGTAGGGAAGATGTATTTGCAATCCGTTGGGAAAAGGGTAATAAAAGCGGATATATGCCTGCTTACCACTACGATCCATATATGTTTCGGTTACATAAGAATAAAGGTGGTTCGTTTCAAAACTATACAGATAAATCCCTGCTGCCCTTGTCTGACGAACAAATAATGAAACACCTTCGAGGAGAACAGTTCATTGGAATCTATCCTTTGCTTAAGGATAATTCCTCCTGGTTTATTGCTGCCGATTTTGACAAGGAAAACTGGTTGGAAGAATGCAGGATTTTTATAGAGTTTTGCAAGAAATATAATATTTCAGCTTATCTGGAGCGATCCCGATCCGGCAAAGGTGGCCATGTATGGGTGTTTTTCGAACAACCGTTTCCAGCAATCCGGAGCAGGAAGATTTTAATTTCGATTCTGCAAGAATCTGGTATCTTTTCAATCTTTGACAAAGGCTCAAGTTTTGACAGGTTGTTTCCAAATCAGGATTACCTTTCTGGTAAAGGATTTGGCAATCTCATTGCGCTTCCATTGCATAAACAAACCTGGGAAAAGGGAAATGGTTGCTTTATTGATGTTGAAACAGCAGAACCTGTAAATGATCACTGGAGATTTATAGAAAACATCAAGAAAGTTACTGCTCATGAACTGGATTCAATATTTGAGAATCTGACAGATAGCAGTTTACAGGATGAGAACCGGAAATCAACCAATAATTCAGGGAATTTAACTATTACACTAGCCAATAAGATCAAAATCAGTCGAACAGGCATGCCTTCTGAACTGATTAACTTTCTTAAGGATGAACTAAACTTTTTCAACTCTGCATACTTTGTAAAGAAACAAATGAGCAGGAATATAAAAGATACTGAAAGGTATTTTAAGTTTATTGAAGACACAGAACAGGAAGTTGTTATCCCAAGAGGTATGACAGGGGCTCTACTTGCTTTCTGTATTAAGCATTCCATTAAATATGATTTCATTGATGATCGTCATAAGCTAGAAACCGTAAGTTATAACTGTAACCTAACGCTTAGAGATCACCAAAAGTCAGCTGTCAATGAGGCTTTACGAAAGGATTTTGGTGTAATTGTGGCCCCACCGGGATCCGGGAAGACAATAATAGGGTTAAAGATCATTGCAGAAAAGCAACAACCGGCATTAATCGTTGTGCATCGAAACCAGATTGCCCAGCAATGGATTGAAAGGATTGAGGCATTTCTTGGCATACCTGGAAAGGAAATTGGCAGAATTGGGCAGGGGAAGACTAAAATAGGTAGGCTTGTTACGATCGCAATGATTCAAACGCTAGCCAAGAAGCTGGAAAAGTCAGACAAGGAAGGAATAGATAAAGCCTTTGGAACGATCATTATTGACGAGTGCCATCATGTTCCGGCAAAAACTTATCGTGATACTATTGCAAAGCTTAACACCTATTACCTTTATGGCTTAACTGCCACACCGTTCCGAAAATACAATGATGGGAAGCTGATATTCATAAATATCGGCAAGATTATTTCAGAGGTAAAACCACAGGAAATAAAAAATTACAAGTTCCCAAAGATTGTTATCAGGAATACAGAATTGGAAGTTCCCTTCAACTCAAGGGCGGATCAATTTGAGGTATTATCGAAAATTCTAATACATGACTCAAATCGTAACGGGCTTATATTGAGGGATATAGAAAAAGAGCTAAACTCTGGAAAGAAAGTCATAATCATCACTGAGCGAAAAGAACATATTGACAGTCTTTACCAATACTTGAAGCAACAACATGAAACCATAACACTTAGTGGTGAAGACAATGAAGCCAGCAGGAAGCTAAAGTGGAAAACTCTGAAAAGCGGGAATTATCAGGCCTTGATTACCACTGGTCAGTTTTTTGGTGAAGGTTCGGATTTGCAAAATGCAGAGAGCTTGTTCCTGGTATATCCTTTTTCATTTAAAGGAAAACTGATACAATACATCGGAAGAGTGCAGCGCTCTGAAATCTCGCCAACTATTTATGATTATCGTGATTTTAAAATCGATTACCTGAATAAACTCTTCTTAAAACGAAATACTTATTATAGGCAATTTGAAAAACAAAAAACACTCTTTGATGAGCCGGAAGATCAGATTGATGCCAGAAAAGAATTTAACGAGATCAAAGAACGTATCAAAGTAGATTTTAGCCAGTTAGAGTTCAAATATGGATCTATTGCTTTTCTCTTTGTCATTAAAGAAACAGGTGAACAACTAGAATTCGACATAGAAAATGATAATGTCAGACCGGAATTTGAGATTCTAAAACCCTATTTCGCTAAACAGCTTGGTTTGAAGAAAATAATTATAGATATCTATGCTGAATTTGAAAATCACCGCTTAATCTCCCAAATGGCCTCTTCGGAAGATTTAGATAAAATCAATTCTGACATTATTGAATCAGTAAAATTCAAGTTTGTTTCAAAGAAATTTCAAGAGGAAGTTAAAGATACTACGCAAACTGAAAACATTCTTGATCTGGATAAACTTCAGTCTGGCTCAGTTCTGTACAGTTCAGAAGAAGAGTTTCTGGAATCCATGTTAAAAAATAAAAACGTAAAGCACTGCAAACAACTAATTTGCCTGGTAAAAAACCACAAGTCATCTGTATTGAAGATCCGTTTTGTTTTACATCCCTTTTCATTTCTTTTTCTTTTAGAAGGGCAAAACCAGTTTCACATTGTTATGGAAACTCTTGACACAGAAGAGGCGACATACATTTGGCATATCAACAAACAGGATTTAAGATCTTCGTTATTGAAGATTGA
>JAUVKA010000110.1 GCA_030592205.1 Bacteroidota bacterium
AACAAGAAGGGGGAGAGTTAGAGCAAGGGCAATCAGGCTGATCGATACAAGCCGATTTTTTTTCATGAAATTATCTTTTAGTGTTGTCTGGTAAAGATAGAGAAAAATAGTGACAGGGTGGACTCTGTCAGCTATTGCATCATCTTTTCCAGCTTACTGGCTTCTTTCAAAAACTCTGGTAATCCGATTTCACGATAGAATACTAATCCATGAGTTGCCCTTAGTAGTGGGATTTCATTCTGGTAGAAAAAATCCTTTCCCAGAAGCAATTGTACTTCCATAAATTGCTCTACCCAGATTTTTTGGGCCAGATCACAAAAAGGTCCATTGAGTTCAGGGCTGGGAAATGAAGCATCTACCTGGCTCAGGTAGCATTGCCTGAAACTGTTCTGGAGGACTGCCATCCCGTTAAGTGAAACCGGGGCATAAACATTGGCTTCTGATGGATGATAACGGTACCAAACATTGCGGTAGGCCTGTATAACAAGTCCTGATAGGTCTTTTTCTTTACTCCAGAGTTGCAGAGCTTCAGCTATCGTTTGGAGAACTTTGAAATGAGTATCTGGTCCGCTGCCTTCAGGATCCATAGTTACACTAATGATATCTGGTTCAATTTTTCGCAGTAAATTCAGAACAGGCTCTACATCCCGCACTTTTTCAGGCTGTTCGGTAAAAATATCTCCCTTATAAAAACCCAATCTTAAATGATGAATGTCCTTTACCTGTTTCCCGCTATGAGCCCAGACTAATTCTTCTTCAAATTCCCGTATCATGCCTTTTAATTGCTGAATATCAGGAGAGTTTCTTTCACCTTCATAATAGCCTTCAAGGGTTTGAATTGATTCTTTTATCTGGATTCTCAGATCTTCAATTGATTGCATTTGATAAACCTTTACCAGACAACGGGTAATTCTGTGGCTGAGACCACGTTTTTTACCCTCTTCATCCCTTCCAGCTACTTTATTGAGGTAATGGTTAACATCTTTATCCCACTTATATGTATAGCCTTTTTGGAAAAAATCCGGATACTCTATCATTTGAACTGCTCCTGAATCTATTAAGAACAAGCAATGCTTTAGATTATCAATCAAGAACTTATTACTGATGGCTGTAAAGCCTGATGTCAGGATAGCAAAATGAACACGGTTAGACGCATCCCGTAACTGCCTGTTTACTATAGGTAAGATGCCCAACATTATATCGTCATGATGAGGACCAGTATGAAGTATGGTCTTTCCGGAGACTTTTTCGAGACCTTTCAAAAGTCGGGATTTAACTTCCTTTACAGTTTTCGCAATGTATACTGAGGATGGTATAGGTTCTTGTTCGATTTTAAAGGGGAGAATTGACTGAAGTGAACTTTCTTCAATTTTATGTGGATAAATATTTTCTTTCTGGCAATGATCCAACAAAGCTCTAATGGATTTATTAATATTCCAATTACCAGTAGAATAATATCTTACCTGTTGGTCGTGCAACGATTTTGCTGCACCTTCAGTAAGGTAAAGCCGTGCATTTTTAAGTTCCTGCAGTTTGGTGGCAGGGTATTTTACGTCAGGAGGTAATTCAACAGCGTTTTGGATAATCTTAGCTTTGGCTTCTCCAGCAGCAAAAATGATTGTTACAACCTCCGGATTATAAGCTAAGGTTCCCAGTCCAATAGTGATAACCTTTCTTTTTCCTGAGATTTCAATACCCCCCAGGTCACCAGCAGCTGCGGCCTGGGTTTCGTAATTTGTAGGGCATAGTCGTGTTGTTGAGTGATGATCACTTCCCCGTGTGTTGAAAGCTATATGCCCGTCTGGTCCTATACCCCCAAGGAAAAACCCAATTCCACCCATTTCCCGAATCCTTTGTTCATACTCCATACACCAGTTGTCGATCATAAATATTGACTTTTGCTGAATCTTTTCAGTATAACTGCTGGTGTCACGATGACGAAGACTCAGATCAATCTGAAAATCAGGAAATACAATAGGGTATTTTAATCCCTCGGCAAGGGGTATTTCCCGGGAATTAATGAGGAGAGCTTTTGTAGCATCTAATCCAAGATTATCCAAATAGAATTTTCTGACAATGAAGTAGAAACTATTATGTTGATCCGGACAAATAGGATAGAAATCATCAATTTGCACAAATCGTAAGTCTTTAAGTCCAGGCTTTCTTCTGAGGTCTAATCCTTTATCCTCCATTAGCTTGCGGGTAGCAGGGTCTTCCCAGTTGTCAAGAAGATGTTTAGTCCATTTAATGAAGTATTCTGGTGTTTTCCCTGTAGGCAGACTAACTACTCCTTCTGGATTATCAGATATCCATTCCAGAAAACGGAGAGCTGTTAGCAGGCCGAGTTCGGGGAACTGATCGACAAGAATATATGGGATGTGCCCTGTTTGGGATTCAGTATTTGGATCTTTTATATAGTGTTTTTCGACGGCTGAGAGTATTTTCATCATGCTATTATTATTCATACAAAATTAGGCTAAATACTGTATTTTTGCTAAAAACTCAAAGTTTATGAAAGTTCTTGGGATGGGCAATGCCCTGGTTGATATTATCATGCGCTTACCGGATGATAAACTGTTATTGGAATTAGATTTGCCAAAAGCAAGCATGCAACTCATTAATGCAGAGCGCCTTGATAAGATTCAATCACGGCTGGCCGACTTGAAAACTGAGCTCAGCTCAGGAGGATCTGCTGCTAATACATCTCATGGATTGGCAGCTTTGGGAGTGGAAACAGGTTTTATAGGATCCATAGGGAAAGACGAATACGGGGAATTTTTCCAGAGGGACATGGAAGAAAAGGGGATTAAGCCCATTTTCAATTATTCCGATTCCCCATCTGGTTGTGCAATGGCCCTGGTTTCTCCAGATTCTGAGCGTACTTTTGGAACTTTCCTGGGCGCAGCCATGGAATTGGCCCCGGAGCATATTACCCCCGGCCTGTTTGAAGGATATGACTTGCTTCATATTGAGGGCTATTTGGTGCAGAACCACAGGCTGATTGAGAAAGCTGTTAGATTGGCTCGTGATGCCGGACTCGAAGTTTCCCTTGATCTTGCCAGTTATAATGTGGTAGAAGAAAACCGGGATTTTCTGGAAGGGATTTTAACAAATTATGTGACTATTGTTTTTGCAAACGAGGAGGAGGCAAAGGCTATGACCGGCAAAGAACCTGAATCGGCTCTGGCAGATTTGCACAGGATGTGTGGAAAGGCTATTGTTAAAATTGGCAAAGAGGGTTCGTGGATTCAAACAGACCATGAGCCCGTACATGTTGAAGTTATTTCAACTACACCTGTTGATACATCCGGAGCAGGAGACCTTTATGCTGCAGGTTTCATCTACGGTTTGTCCCGGGGATTTTCTGACCGGCAATGTGGACAAGCAGGAAGTGTTCTGGCCGGGAAAGTTATTGAATTTTTCGGGCCCAAAATACCATTACCGGTCTGGGGTGAGGTATTGGCTTTAATAAAAAGGATTGAAAAAATTGATTAAAAGAGCCCGTGCAGCTGGGCATTGATTTTATCTATAACAAGGTTGATGTCTTCAGGACTGCCTAAAAAGTCCATTGAATCTGCATCAACGATAAGTAGTTTTCCATCGTTGTAGGTTTCTACCCAACTCTCGTAGCGCTCGTTGAGCCGTTTCAGGTAATCCAGACGAATTGAATCTTCATATTTTCTTCCCCTTTTTTGGATCTGATTGACAAGTGTTGGGACTGATGCCCGGAGATAGATAACCAGATCCGGAGGTTGAACCAAAGAAACCATTAGGTTGAAGAGAGTATAATAATTTTCAAAATCCCGGGAGCTCATAAGGCCCATTGAATGCAAGTTAGGAGCAAATATATAGGCATCCTCATAAATGGTTCGATCCTGGATGACTGTTTTATCTGATTTGCGGATATCCAGAATCTGATTGAACCTGGAGTTTAAAAAATATACCTGAAGGTTGAAAGACCATCTTTGCATATCTCCGTAAAAATCATTTAGGTAGGGATTGTCATCAACATCTTCGAAGTGTGGCTCCCAAGCAAAATGTTTACTTAAAATCCGGGTGAGTGTGGTTTTCCCGGAGCCAATATTTCCTGCTATTGCTATGTGCATCAACTAAATAATTTAAGTTTGGGTGATGGTCGAAAATACAAATTATTTCCAATTTTCTCTCGTTCCTCAAGGGGTTTTTATTAACCGATATAACTGCCACCCGGATTGATCCTGAATAAGTGCCCGGTTCTTTGATATATTTAATTGTTTCCATGTGGGAAGAAGCATCATTTTGGGTTCAGATAGGCCCTCCGGATAATCGCGGTATTGGTAAATTTTTTGGTCGCCGATAAAAAGGAGCATGTCCTCTGCAAAACTGATCCCACTTGCTTTTGCAGGAATATTTTTCAGTAGTGTGCCAAAGAGATCAAATTGAAGTACATCCTGTTCCTGGCGGCAAATATATAGTCGTTCTTTCCACTCCAACATTGGGAACCAACTATCATTTTGATCCATGCGAATTCCGCTTAGGCGAATATTGATTTGTGGTTTAAGCTCGGAATCAAGATGAATGATAGAGCTATTGGTTTGATCAACTATCCAGAATCCTCCCTGATTTGCCCTGCAAATACCTGCCGGAACAAATATCTCCAGCTCATCCAGTCGAACAGGATCACCCAGGGGGGATAGAGTCCGGTCGAGGAAAATCAACAGATTGAAGGAGCGATAATAAACCAATATTCGAAAAGGATCAGAGGTGTCCAGCCAGGAAACTTTTCCCAGACTGGGATTGGAAAATGTATATAGCACCTGACCAAGACTGTCGATTTTCTTGATTTGGTTTTCCCTTACCATATAAAAATTCCCCAAAGGATCAGATGCGGCCATATCAAATGATTCAGAAAAACGGTAAACAGCTTCCTGGGAAGTCCCTTTTTGACAAATAGAAAGGAGCACCAGAACTATTCCTATGTATTGTATTGGTTTCAACACTCCTTATTAAGTTTAAGGATTTCTTCAACAATGTCCCTGTTATTGGATAATCGCGGGATCTTGTGTTGACCACCTAATTTGTTGTTGGCCTTTAACCATTTGTAGAAAACACCCTTCTTGATCACAATTACCTCAGGTCTGTGGAGAGCGATGTCCTTATATCGCTTTGCTTCATAATCTGAATTATTCGCTTTGAGGGTATTATCCAAAATCTCAATGAAATACTCGAGATTTGGGGGTGGGTTGACAAACTCGATTAACCATTGGTGTCTTCCACTTTCACCATCTTTCATGAAAACTGGAGCAGCTGTGTATTCCGCAACATCAGCTTCGGTAATTTGACAAGCCTTCTGCAAGGCCTTATCGGCATTATCAATAATTACCTCTTCCCCAAATGCATTAATAAAATGTTTTGTCCGACCGGTAATTTTTATTTTATACGGCCTAATAGAGGTAAATTTTACGGTATCTCCAATTTTATATCTCCATAATCCTGCACTGGTTGAAATAATGATAGCGTAATTTTCACCGATCTCTACCTCCTCCAATGGTAAAACTTTTGGATCATCTGATTCCCACTCATCCATAGGGATAAATTCATAAAAAATTCCATAATCCAGCATAAGGAGCATATCATCTTTTGTGGGATCATCCTGGATACCAAAAAAGCCTTCAGATGCATTATAAGTTTCAAGGTAATGCATTGAGGGGCTGGGAAATAGCTTTTTAAACTGTTGGCGATATGGCTCGAAACTAACACCTCCATGCATAAATAATTCAAGCTTTGGCCACACTTCGTGAATATGACTGGCCCCGGTTTTTTCAAGAATCCGATTCATCAGGACCAGGGTCCAGGAAGGGACTCCGGCAATGTTACTTACGTTTTCCTTAATTGTGGCGCTTGCCATCATTTCAATTTTTTCTTCCCATTCATCCATGAGGGCAATTGACAAGTCGGGCGTACGTAGAATATGGGTCCAGAAGGGCATATTCTGAAGGAGAACTGCGGAGAGATCACCAAAATAGGAGTCGGAGTTGTAGTTTGATATCTGATGGCTTCCTCCAATCATCAAACCTTTGCCTTTGAATAATGGAGAATTAGGATAGTTGCTGAAATATGCGACAATAGTATCTTTTCCACCACGAAAATGGCATTCCTCCATATTTTCCCGGGTTATTGGGATGTATTTACTTTTGGCACTGGTAGTACCTGAGGATTTGGCAAACCACCTGACCTCTCCGGGGAAAAGCACACTGTCTTCCCCATTGAGGGCTTTTTCTATATAGAATTTGAAACTATCGTAATCCCTAATAGGTATCTGGTTAATAAAATCAGAATAAGAATTGATGTCTTTGAATCCATGCTCTTTCCCAAAAACAGTAAGCTGTGCCATTTTCACAATTCGGGCAAGGGTTTCTTGCTGGACTTCAACCGGATATTTTCTAAAGAAGTCGATTTGATATTGACGCTTTGTAGTAATCCAGGAAACGAATGAGTTAATGATCGGCATTAATTTTGCATTTAGCCCGTTTTTGATCGAATTTTGGGATTCAAAAATACAAAAAAATATAGCTACTTTTGAGTGAACAAAACAGCTTATCATGAATTGGTTAGACCTAATTATTATCATACCGCTTGTTGCAGGAATATTTTCAGGATATAACAACGGACTCATTGGTGAGGTCGCCTCACTTGCTGCCCTGATTCTTGGAATATGGGGAGCCATTAAGTTTTCTGATTGGACGGCCAATCTGCTTATTACCTGGGGAGTAGAAAGCCAATACATGCATATAATTTCCTTTATTGTCACTTTTATCATCATTGTCGTTGTAATCCAGATTATGGCTAAAATGCTGAACCAACTTCTCAGGTCACTTGCTTTGGGATGGGCTGATCGTATAGCCGGGATAGTGGTAGGAGTGATAAAAGCAGCTTTGATAACCAGTGTTATTCTTATTGTAGTTGATATAATAGACGAAAGGAAGAGTTTCATTCCTGAAGATGTTAAAAAGGAATCACTATTTTATCAACCCATGGCAAACCTGATTCCAAACCTCTTGCCATTTTTAAACCTGGAGAATTTTGAAAAGAAATTTGATAAGGCGAGGGAAGACAGTCGTGATACTGTAACAAGCTGAATGGACGTTATAATCAAATGACTATCTTTGGCAAAAATTTTTTTATGAACTTTGTTGATGAGCTCAGATGGAGGGGTATGATACATAATATCATGCCGGGAACTGAGGAGATTTTGTTAAAAGAGATGGGGTCTGCTTATGTTGGGTTCGACCCATCTTCAGACTCTCTTCATATTGGAAACCTGGTAGGTATTATGATGCTTAAGCATTTTCAGATAACCGGCCATAAACCATATGCTCTGGTTGGGGGTGCTACCGGGATGATTGGTGATCCATCCTGAAAATCAGAGGAAAGAAACCTGCTTGACGAAAAGTCACTAAGGTATAATCAGGAATGTATTAAAAAACAGTTGTCGAAATTCCTCGATTTTGATACTAATGATATGAATGCAGCCGTTATGGTGAATAACTATGACTGGATGAAGGAAATTTCTTTTCTTGATTTTATTAGGGATGTGGGTAAACATATCACTGTTAACTACATGACTGCCAAGGACTCCGTTAAAAAGCGCCTGGATACAGGAATGTCGTACACAGAATTCTCTTACCAGCTTGTACAGGGATACGACTATTTTCACTTATACAGCCAGAATGGTGTAAAACTCCAAATGGGTGGATCCGACCAATGGGGTAATATTACTACCGGTACAGAACTCATCCGACGGAAAGGAGGAGGAGAGGCATTTGCTCTAACTTCCCCATTGATTACAAAGGCAGATGGGGGGAAGTTTGGAAAAACAGAATCGGGCACTATTTGGCTCGATCCGGAAAAAACATCCCCTTATGCTTTCTATCAATTCTGGATGAATACCGGGGATGTAGATGCAGAAAGTTACATCAAAATATTTACTCTTCGAACGAAGGATGAAATTGATGTGCTAATCGAAGAACATCGTAAGGCTCCTCATCAGCGCTTGTTGCAACGAACACTGGCAGAAGATGTTACCACTCTAGTGCATTCTAAGGAAGATCTTAAATCCGCAGTAGAGGCTTCGCAGATACTTTTTGGTAGAGGAACCCACGAAACTCTGGTGCAAATGAATGAGCAAACTTTCCTGTCGGTTTTTGAAGGGGTGCCGCAATTTATTATTGACCAGGATTTACTGAATGAAGGAATTTCTGTGGTAGAACTTCTTGCAGGAGAAACCAGTATTTTCCCTTCCAAAGGAGAATTGCGCCGTACCATTAAAGGAGGCGGAGTGAGTTTGAATAAGGAAAAAATTTCTGATCCTGAAATGCAGATTCAATCCAATTCACTATTGAACAACAAATATTTGCTGGCCCAGAAAGGGAAAAAGAATTATTTTCTAATCATTGCCCAATAAATGCAGAAAAATGGAGAATTATTTCAACAATAAAAATTTACTGAACCTGGTATGGAAATGGAAGGTTCATCTGATCGTAATTGCCATAATTGCAGGAATTATCTCAGTAGTATTTTCCTCACCTAACTTTATCAAGCCAAAGTTTAAATCTATGGCTATTGCCTATCCGGTGAATTTGGGTGAGTATTCCGAAGAAAGTTATACGGAACAAATGCTGGAGATTCTTAATTCCGGGGATATTCGCGACATGCTTATCGAAGAGTATAAGTTAGATGAGCATTATAAGATTGATAAGAGTTATAAGTACTATCTCACGGCTATGATTGGTAAATACAGTGATAATGTGAGTTTCAGGAAAACTGAAAATGAAGCTGTGCGGGTTGAAGTACTCGATACCGATCCTGAGGTAGCCAGCAATATGGTTAGCTCCCTTATTCATTTTTATAACGAAAAAGTATCTGCTCTACACCGTATTAAGCACCAGGAGGTATTCGACGTGTATATTGAACAACTTAAAAAAGGCTTTAGGAATCTTGACTCTTTGGCCGCAGAAATCAATTCCTTTGGTGAGCAATATGGTATCCTGGAGTTTTATGGTGAGCAAACAGCTGAGGCCTCCAGAGCTTTATACAAGAATAATACTGTGAAGCGTGAATCTGCTGAAAAGTTTCTGGAAAATTTGGCCGGTAAAGGTTATGAATATAAAAAGCTAAAAGATCAGTATGACGGCTTGCTAAAATCATTGGTGGAAATTGAGGTTTTGCAGGCAGCAACCCGTTCTGAGCTGGATAAAGAAATTACTTATAGTCAGATTGTTACTCCTCCTTTCCCAGCCGACAAGAAGTCTTCACCCAAGCGTAGTGTAATTGTATTGATGTCTGTTTTTTTAACTATGATCCTGGCTATAATTATCATAGGTGTTATTGAGAATCGTACATATTCTTCAGCCGGACCGGCTACTAAAGAATAGGCTTGTCCGGATAGGACTTGTTTACTCATTAAGTATTCTGTATGTCCTTGTTCTTGGTTATTTTATTACCAAGGATAAATTTATTATAGCTGCTATACCAGTTGGTTTACTGGTATTGATGATTGCTCTTTACCGACTTGAATTGATTTTCTGGATCATTCTTTTTTCCGTACCTTTTTCTATTCCGCTTAAAGAACTTTCAACGGGCCTGGACTTTAATATGTTTTTGCCAACGGAGCCCTTATTGGCTGGTTTGCTCGTTATCTTTCTCATCAAATTGGCCACAGATGGGTCTTTCGATCGAAGAATATTACGCCATCCAATTACCATTATAATTCTTTTCCAGTTGACATGGATATTGGTGACTTCCATTACCAGCACCATGCCGGGTGTTTCGTTGAAGTTTTTTCTTTCCCGTCTTTGGTTTGTTGCTGTATTTTATTTCATGGCTACACAGATATTCAAAGATCCAGCAAAGATCAGACGTTATTTCTGGGTCATTCTCATACCAATGGCCTTTATGGTTATTGTTATTACTCTGAAGCATTCAACACTGGGCCTGTTCGACCAGAAGGCTTCTAATCCGGCGGTAGATCCATTTTATAATGACCATACTTTATATGGGGCCGTCATGGCATTTTTTATTCCGGTCGCACTTGGTTTCATTCTCCGATCAAATTTTTCATGGTGGCAACGGCTTGGAGCTTTTCTGGTTTTTGGACTTTTGTTTACCG
>JAUVKA010000200.1 GCA_030592205.1 Bacteroidota bacterium
AGCTACTTTTCTATTCGCATTTTTGGTGCTGATAATCCGATTTACCTGAAAAATTTTACTTAACACTCTTTATACTCGTGAAATACTTCCTGATAGCAGGTGAACCTTCCGGAGATCAGCATGCAAGTCGACTTATGCAGGAATTGACTGAAAGGGATTCTGATGCTGATTTTCAGTTTCTTGGAGGTGATCTCATGGCTGAAATCGGTGGAAAGCCGATTGTTCATATCAGGGAAATGGCATTTATGGGATTTACCCAGATATTAGCACATCTGGGGCAAATCCAACAAAATTTCATTCGGGCCAAAAAAGCAATTATTGAATTCAATCCGGATGTGATCATCTTCGTTGATTATCCCGGTTTTAATCTACGAATGGCTAAATGGGCTAAGAAGAAAGCTTATAGAACTTATTACTATATCGCACCAGCAGTATGGGCCTGGAACACCCGGCGTGTATACAGTCTTCGGTCGAATTGCGACAAAATATTTTCCATTCTGCCTTTTGAACAGGAATTCTTTCGTAAGTATGATATGGAGGTTGATTATGTAGGTAATCCTGTATTCGAAGAAGTGCACAGAATTAAAAAGGGATTACCTGAGGGCAGTCACAGACAAAGCAGGCAAATTGCACTTTTACCTGGAAGCCGAAAGCAGGAAATTGAGCGGATTTTGCCTCAAATGTTATCCGTAATTTCATATTTTGATAATTATGAGTTTGTTATTGCTGCCATGGATACCCACAAGGACCTTTATGGAAGATTAATTCCTGACTCTTGTTCCGTCAGTTTGGAGTTTAACCGACCCCTGGAGATATTGAATAATTCAGTAGCTGCTCTTGTTACTTCTGGCACGGCCACCCTGGAAACAGCCCTCATGGGCGTACCTCAGATTATTTGCTATAAAGCCAATGCCATCTCTTATCAAATTGCACGCAGATTGATCAAGGTGCCATATATAAGTCTGGTTAATCTTATCCTTGAAGGTCCGGCAGTTCCTGAGCTAATTCAGGACAATTGTAATACTAAGAATCTGGCAGAATGTCTTAAAGGTATTTTGCCTGGAGGAAGCAACTGCGAAGATCAGCTGGAACTTACTCAAAGGATTCAGGACAGAATTGGGGCCCCAAAAGCCTCAGGTAATTTAGCAGAGCTGATAATCAGGTATTTAGATCAAGAGAGCAAGCAAGGGAAAATTTTCTAACTTTGTGCCCTCTGGATTAATCTGGACTAATATGTTTGCACTATTCAAGCGTGAAATAAACAGTTTCTTTAGTTCCCTTACAGGGTATGTTGTTATAATCGTTTTCCTGGTTATGAATGGCCTATTCTTGTGGGTCTTTTCAGGTGAATTTAATATCCTTGATGCCGGATATTCCAGTCTCGATTCAATGTTTATCCTGGCTCCCTGGGTTTTTCTTTTCCTTGTTCCTGCTGTAACAATGAGGCTGTTTTCAGATGAGAAGCGTTCAGGAACGATTGAATTACTTTTCACACGACCCCTCAGCGATCTTCAGATTATCCTTGCCAAATACTTCGCAGGCCTGGTACTTGTGATCCTTGCATTACTACCCACTCTGATATATTTCATTTCCGTTTATTCCATGGGAAATCCGGTAGGGAACATTGATACCGGTGGATTTTGGGGCTCTTTTCTTGGATTATCTTTTCTGGCTGCTGTATATGTGGCTATAGGCTTGTTTACCTCCTCCGTTACTGAGAATCAAATTATATCATTTATTCTTGGAGTACTATTTTGTTTCAGCTTTTTTCTGGGATTTGACTATCTGGGTCAACTTTGGCAATCAGGGGGGATACATAATTTTGTTGAAGGTTTAGGGATCTCATTTCACTATAATTCCATGGCCCGTGGCGTAATTGATACCCGGGATGTAATTTATTTTATTTCAGTGATTTCTATTTTTATTTTATTTGCCAAAATCGTTCTGGAAAGCCGGAAATGGTAAATCTGGTCTATTGATTATGGAAAAGAAGCAGGTAAAACGACAAAATATTATTCAGTTAGTACTTCTATTGACCCTTGTGGGCTTACTGAATTTTCTCTCCCAACATTTTTTCCATCGTTTTGACCTAACGCAGGAAAAGAGGTTCACATTGGCTCCCAGCACAAAAAACTTCCTTAAGGATATGGAGGATGTGATATTCCTGAAGATATATCTTGAAGGAGATAACATGCCTGCCGGATTTCAACGCCTTCAAAAATCAACCGTGGAATTACTGGACGAATTCAGAAGGTATGCAGGTAATAATATCCAATATGAATTTATTGATCCGGGTGAAAGCCAAGATGAGAAAACCAGACGAGAAGTATATGATCAATTAGTCAAAGACGGGCTGATGTATTTTAATATTAGCTCCCAGGTGGGCGATGGATCAGAAGTTAGAAAACCGGTATTCCCATCAGCGATGGTGAGTTACAACACTCATGGTCAACAATTAGACCGCCCTGTGAACTTCTTCAAGGGATCCAGCTCAGATAAGATCAATGATGGTACCATTAACAGGGCAGTTGAGAATCTGGAATATGAGTTTATCTCTGCTATGCGGGTGATCTCTCGTGAAATGGTACCCCGGGTGGCTATTATCGAAGGGCATGGTGAGCTTGATCAGTACGAAATCGGCAGTTTCACAACTGCTCTTAGTGGGTTTTACAGAACTGAGCGGATTACTATTGATCAGAAAATTAATGCTCTTGACGAGTTTGATGCTATTATTATAGCGGATCCCACAGAGAGGTATACTGAAAAGGACCAATTTATTATTGATCAATTTATTATGGGGGGAGGGAAGACTCTCTGGCTGGTGGATGCCTCAAAGGTTGATTTGAACGAGATTGCCTTTGAAAACGAAACTATGAGCAAGCAGAATCCTGTTGGTGTGGGGCCGATGCTGTTTTCATACGGAGCACGAATAAACTCAGTTTATGTCCAGGATTTGCATTGTGCGGTTATTCCTGTAAATACTCAGGAAAATGTAGAGGAACAGGCTAACTACGACCTTCTTCCCTATGTCTTTTTCCCTTTGGTAACACCCAGCCAGGATAACCCTATTACACGTAATCTTAACCTGATCCGTTTTGAGTTTGCAAGTACTGTAGATACAGTCGGGGAGGATCCAAATATCAAAAAAACTGTTTTGCTTACCTCCTCAAAAAATTCGAGATTTGTTCGCCAGCCGGCTCGAGTGAGTACTGATATCTTCTCAGAGCGACTTGAAACCTCCAGATTTCCAATTGAGAATATGCCAATGGCCGTTCTGCTCGAAGGGCAGTTCCAGAGTTATTATAGAAACCGATTGAGTGAAGAATTTACTAATAGTGATCTGCTTGAAGTTCTTGGGGAATCTGCTTTACATACTAAAATTATAGTGGTTGGAGATGGGGAGGTAGCCAAAAACCATGTACTGTTAGAGGGAGGCCAGCACAAGATATATGAACTGGGCTTCGACCGCTACAGTGGCCGTACCTTTGGAAACCGGGATTTTCTTTTGAATTGTATGAATTATCTTCTGGATGATGAGGGTGTTATGGGAGTTCGCTCACGAGAGGTTCGCTTACGCCTGATGGATTTTGATCAACTAGTAGAACATCGGGCTAAATGGCAATTAATAAACCTCTTGGTACCAGTATTTCTGGTTGTAATTTTTGGAGTTTTGTATATAGTTGTACGAAAGCGTAAGTACGCGAGAAAATAAATTGTAAATGAAAAAAAACTGGATCATATTAGTCCTGGTGATTATCCTTACCGCTGTGGCTGTTTGGGTTGTTAGCACAAACAGTAAGACAACCATCAAAAGAGAACTCCGGGATTTTGCAGTGGCTGATACCGCCTCTATCGATAAGATCTTTATGGTTAAGAAAAATAATGAGCAGGTTACTCTTGTCCGTAATGAAAAGGGATGGACTGTAAATAGTCAGTATTCGGCTCGTCAGGATGCGATTGACCTCCTTTTGAAAACAATTAAAAGAATGCGGGTCAAAAATCCCATATCGACTTCCTCAATGGATAATGTTATCAGAATGCTGGCCACACGAAACACTAAAGTGGAGATTTACAGCAATGGCAAGGTGCTGAAAACCATATATGTGGGTGGTGCTACGCAGGATCAGCTGGGAACTTTTATGATGTTGGAGGGATCCTCGGTTCCATTTATTGTAGCGATACCAGGATTTGCCGGATATTTAAGTACCAGGTTTTTTACTGAAGAGAGATCCTGGAGGTCACCTTTGATATTCAATTATGATTTTGATGATATTTTGAAGTTGAAATCTGTAAATAATATCTTCCCGGATCAATCATTCATAATTGAGAGGGAAGGAGCTGGTTTTGATATTCATTCAATTAATGGCAATGTTAAGGCACCTGCTATTGATACATTGGCCCTGAGATTCTTTATTTCTGGATACGAGCGCGTTGCCAGCGAGTATTTTGTAGTAAATATGGATATTGATCTGCAAGATTCACCCAGTAATGCAGTTCCTTTCAGGGTGCTTGAAGTAACTGATGTACTTGGAAAGACGAAAAAAGTTGAGGCCCATGTGCGTAGGGCTGATGGCCTTATTGATGATGAGGGCAACTTGTTGGAATGGGATAATGAGAGAATGTATGCTCTTATCGATGATAAAACATGGGTTGTTATCCAGTATTATGTTTTCGAATCCCTTTTCCGGGAATTCGACTATTTCTTTCCAATTACAAGATGAAAAATTGTTTATAAATATCAAGAGCTCCGGCGCTTTATACATCAGTTTTTTATATTTTTGGTTGGATCAAACCAAGGTTTAAGTATTAAATACAATTCATATGAAATTTATTGTCTCAAGTACTGATTTACTGAGTCATCTGCAAGCTGTAAACAGGGTGATCAGCACAAAAAACATCCTTCCTATTCTCGAGAATTTCCTTTTCCAAATGAAGGGAACGGAGCTGGTTATTACAGCTTCCGACCTTGAATCCACCATGATTACTAAAATGAATCTGGAAAATGCCGAGGGTGAGGGTGATATTGCAATCCCAGCAAGAATACTGAATGATACACTCAAGGAATTTCCTGAGCAGCCCCTGACCTTCCAGATTGATCTGGACACTTTTGGGATTGATATCATTTCAGAGAATGGTAAGTATAGTATCGTTGGCAAGCCCGCAATGGATTACCCACGCTTGCCAGAACTTAAAGATGACAGGGTAACAGAATTGGTACTGCCCTCTGAGTTGCTGTTGAAAGGAGTGAATCGTACTCTTTTTGCTACTGCCGATGATGAACTTCGCCCAGTGATGAACGGAATTTACTGTGAACTGAAACAGGACAGCGTTACTTTTGTTAGCTCGGATGCTCACAAATTGGTGAGGTATCGCCGGTTTGATGCAAAAACGGAAAATGAAGCTTCTTTCATCCTGCCAAAGAAACCTGCTAACCTCCTTAAGAATATTCTTCCAAGAGAGGAACAGGATGTAGAAGTTAGATTTGATGATAAAAATGCCATATTTACTCTAAGTGATTACACACTGATTTGTCGTCTTGTTGAAGGTAATTACCCAGGATATGAGGCTGTTATACCAGATAATAACGAGAATAAGCTCATCATTAGTAGATTGGATTTATATAATGTACTAAAACGGGTTTCTGTATTTTCAAATCAGGCCAGTAATCTTGTCAAGCTTAAGATTTCTGCAAACCAAATGGTGATCTCAGCCCAGGATATCGACTATTCGATTTCCGCTGTTGAAAAGCTGAATTGCGATTATGGAGGAGATGAGATGGAAATTGGATTTAAGTCTGTTTTTCTGATAGAGATCCTTTCCAATATTTCTTCCGAGGATGTGGTGCTTGAATTATCCGACCCTACCCGGGCCGGTCTTCTGTTGCCTAAGGAAAAGGAAAATGAAGATGAGGATCTTCTGATGCTCCTCATGCCGATGATGATTAATGCATAAATTCACTAATTTCTAAATAATCACGAACCCTCAGTCGATTCTGAGGGTTTGTTTTATAGACATGAATTTACAACTTACCAAACCCATCGTTTTTTTCGATCTTGAATCAACAGGTCTGAATACGGTAACCGATCGCATTATTGAAATTTCTATGTTGAAAGTTCTGGTTGACGGAAAGGAGGAGGAGATGACTTTACGTGTGAATCCAACTGTACCAATCCCTGAGGAGAGTTCAAATATTCATGGCATTTTTGACCATGATGTAGCTGACAAACCCACGTTCAAGGATATTGCACGACAGGTTCTGGCATTTATGAAGGGATGTGACCTGGGTGGATACAATTCCAATCGCTATGATGTTCCTCTTCTTGCAGAGGAGTTTGAACGTGCTGGTATTGAGGTCGATTTTAAAAAATTAAACTTAGTAGATGCACAGGTTATTTTTTTCAGACAGGAACCCAGAACTCTGGCCGGAGCCTATAAATTCTATTGTCAGAAAGAACTTTTAAATGCACATTCTGCTCAGGCTGATGTTAGAGCAACCTGGGAAATCCTGAAAGCACAGATTGATCGTTATGATGATCTGGGTAACAACATTGATGCATTAGCAGAATTTTCGAATTCCAATAATTTTGCAGATCTGGCCGGGCGCTTGGTATTTGATAATGATGGCAGGGTTTTATTTAATTTTGGAAAACATAAGGGGAAACGAGTGGATGAAGTCTTTTTGAAGGAATCATCTTATTATAATTGGATGATGCAAGGTGAGTTTCCTGCTTATACCAAAAAACTGATCACCCGGATTTATTTGACATCCGCTCAAAATAAAAATGAGAGATAAAAAAGGACAGATGAAGATAATAGCTATTGGAAGAAACTATGCTGAACATGCCAGGGAGTTAAATAATCCTTTACCATCTGAACCAGTGGTGTTTCTGATGCCGAGCACATGCATTATTCAGAGAAATAAACCCTTCTATTATCCTGATTTTTCTAAGGATATTCATCATGAGGTGGAGTTGGTTCTGAAGATCTCCAGAGTGGGGAAGAATATCGACACAAAATTTGCTCATAGGTATTACGATCAGATTGGTGTTGGTATTGACTTTACAGCAAGAGACTTGCAGAAGATTGCAAAGGAAAAGGGGCTGCCATGGGAGAAGGCCAAAGCTTTTGATGGGGCTGCACCTCTTGGTAGGTTTTTGGATAAAGAGCAGTTTTCAGATGTTCAAAATATCCCTTTTAGTCTGAAAATAAATGGTAAGCAGGTTCAGCAAGGTAATTCCAGTGATATGATTTTTTCATTTGATCAGCTGATTACCTATGTATCGAAGTTTTTTTCCTTACAGATTGGCGACTTGATTTTCACAGGTACTCC
>JAUVKA010000257.1 GCA_030592205.1 Bacteroidota bacterium
ATTGAATCTCTCCCAAAAACAAGAAGAATTTTATTGGTTCATAATACCCTCACTCAGAAGAAGGATATTGAATCTGTTTTTTTCCAATATCAAAATGATCAGGTTTTCTGGATATTGTGCCCAAATTCAAATCTGTATATCGAGAACAAGCTCCCTGAACACCTGATATCCAACAGAAATAATCTTCAGATCTGTTTGGGAACTGATAGCCTTGCCTCCAATTCCTCTTTATCCATGCTGGAGGAAATGAAAACCCTTCAGAGGGTATATCCTTCTATAAGTTTAGAAGAAATCATTGCCTGGAGCAGCATCAACGGAGCAAGAGCTCTTGGGCTTGAAGATCAGTTTGGTAGTTTTGAAGTAGGAAAGAAACCCGGGGTTGTATTGATAGACCACATCAGCTATCCTGGTCCCATGCTTACAACTCAAAGCCGGTCAGTAAGACTGGTATAATCTGACAGTATTATTCGAAGCCTTTACTTCGCAAGTAATTAACTGCTTCCGGTCCAAATAAGCTAATGTAATTATGGTACCAGGAGATAATGAACTCCAGTAAATCCCGGCATACATTTTCTTCTCCCTGATGGAAGACCTGCTGGAAGCGGGTTACTTCGGCAGTAAAGCGATCATGCTCCTCCTTGTAAACCTTAAGGGGAAGATCGCTGTTTCCCATGAGGGCAATCTCTTTATTTACAAAATAAGCCTCAACATAAAAGCCCAGGCGATGAAAAATCATCGGCAAACTTGCTGCACAAGTATCCTCATTGACCACTTCAATCAATTCGTTAACTATGTCAATAAAATTGCGACGATGATTATCCAGATAAACCAGACCCGAACTATATGGCTCACTCCATTTTATAAAATCATATTTTTTTTGAGAAGTCATTTTTGCTCTGTTTTTTCAAATCTAAAGTAACAACTGCAGGACCTCATCCAAATGATAAAAATCATATCTCACTGTTAACCAATCAGAATTGGAATTCTGACAAATAAAGTATATTTGATTTGCCTTAAGTATTATACTATTCGCAAAAAGTGATTAAAGAAGCTAAAACAGTATTAATCAGCCCTTTTGAATGGGGCCTGGGTCATTCAGCCAGATTGGTTCCGGTGATCCATGCCTGCCGGGAAAGGGGATGGAAAGTGCTTATCGCGGCCGATGGGAAACCACTTGATTTTCTCAGAGGTATCTTCCCTGACCTTCCCTGGGTAGTATTACCATTTACAAATATTAAATATTCCAGAAAAAATAATTTCATGAGTAGTTTGATTCCTCAACTACCTGGTATTATTAGAGCTGTTCGAAAAAACCGCAGGCAAATTTCAGAAATAGTAGAACTGCATGGAATCGATTACATTATTGGGGATCACCAGTACGGCCTGTCCCATCATAGGATTCCTTCTGTTTTTATCAGCAACCAAATTTGGCTTCTGGCTCCGAAAGGATGGCAGTTTGCAGAAAAATGGATTTATGGAGTGCATAAAAAAGTTTTACGCAACTTCACCTTCTTGTGGCTGGCTGATTTCCCCGGCGAGATAAACTTCAGCGGTAAACAAACGCATTTACCTGAACAGCCTGATAATTCCCGCTTCATCGGCCCGATTTCCCGCTTCATCGGAATGAATAAGCCTTCCTCGCCGGCGAAGATGGATGCAAAAATCCTTCTTATTCTTTCCGGACCGGAACCCCAAAGAAGTATCCTGGAAAACAAAATCGCCAAAATACTCCTCCACAACAGGGTGGAAGTGGTGATACTCAGAGGCCTTCCTCCACCTGCCGGAAGTCCAATGCCTCTCCCCCGTAAGGAAGAAAACCTTATTTGGCTGGATCATGCAGATGATGCAACACTTGCCCAACTCATCCATTCGGCAGAAAAGATAATTTGCCGACCCGGACTTTCAATGCTATCCGACCTGGCAACATTGGGAAAAACAGCTCTCCTGGTTCCAACACCGGGGCAGACAGAGCAAAATTATATGGCTGAAAAACTGCATAGTAAAGCTCATTTCGCTTTGGTAAAACAGAAGGATCTGAGCATGGAAATCATTGATTCATTTCAGCCTGAAAAATACACGCTCTTTCCAAAGCCAGATTTTACAGCTTTAAATATTGCCCTGGATGAGCTGTCTTCCAGATAATTCTCGTAATTATTATTTTACAATACCAAAATCCAATTGTCGTTTGGCCAGATTAGCACTTAGTATTTTAATATCCACCTTCTGGCCAATACTGTACATTCGTCTGGTCCTCATTCCCACAAGACAGTAATTGGTTTCATCATACTCATAGAAATCATCATCCAACTCCCTTACCGGAACCATCCCTTCGCAATGATTCTCAGCTAATTCCACATAGAAACCCCACTCGCTAACCCCGGATATGATCCCTTCAAACACTTCCCCTATCTTATCCTGAAGAAATTCAACCTGCTTGTATTTTACCGATGCTCTCTCCGCATTCACCGCTAGCTCTTCGCGACTGGAAGCATACTCGCATTTTGCCTCACACTTACCTGAATTATAAGATTTTTCGCCCGCCAGGTATTGCTCCAGCAAGCGATGAACCATCAGATCGGGATAGCGGCGTATAGGAGAAGTAAAGTGAGTGTAATATTGAAAGGCTAATCCGTAATGCCCTATATTTTTACAGGAATATTTAGCCTTAGCCATAGTTCGGATTGCCAGTTTTTCTAAAATATATTGCTCATCTTTCCCTTTGATTTCTTTAACCAGGGCATTCATTGAGGCTGCGATGGCCTGGTCGTTGTTTGTTCTCAGACTGTAACCAAATCGATGAACAAAATTCGAGAAGTTGGCCAGTTTATCCGGATCCGGCCGGTCATGAATCCTGTAGACAAAAGTTTTGGCTACAGCTCCCTTTGAAACACGGCCAATCTTCTGTGCCACTTTTTTATTCGCCAGAAGCATGAATTCCTCTATCAGCCAGTTGGCTTCCATAGCAGTTTTAAAGTATATCCCCAGAGGAGTTCCCCTGTCATCCAGCCGGAATTTTACTTCTGCCCGATCGAATGAAAATGCACCTTTGTTAAAGCGTTTTTGTCTGAGTATGCTTGCCAGCTCATGCATTTTGAGAATTTGTTCCGATAAATCCCCTTCCTTTCCCTCGATAATACCCTGTGCTTCAGCATAATCAAATCGCCTGTCGGAATGGATAATGGTCTTTCCAAACCACTGCGAAACTATACTCGCATTTTCCTTCATCTCAAACACGGCAGAAAAACAAAGTTTGTCCTCATTTGGCCGCAGGGAGCAAAGGTCATTCGACAAGCGCTCCGGCAGCATCGGTACAACCCTGTCAACGAGATACACAGATGTACCCCTTTCAAAAGCATCCTTATCGAGCTTTGAATAAGACTGAACATAATGACTCACATCAGCAATATGAACCCCCACCTCCCAGTTTCCGTTTTCCATTTTTTGAATCGATAAAGCATCGTCAAAATCCTTTGCATCTGCCGGATCGATAGTTAGAGTGGGAATTTTCCTGAAGTCGCGTCGTGCCTCAATGTCCTCCGCTGTAATCTGTCCGGGAATTGCCGCAGCTGCCTTTTCCAGCTCCGGCGAAAATTTAACCGGAAGTTGAAATTCTGCCATGATTGCATGCATCTCAGTCTCGTTATCACCGGCATCACCCAGTACATCAACAACTTCACCGAATGGATTTTTTGCCCCTGCGGGCCAATCTGTGATCTTCACAACAGCTTTTTGGCCTGGTTTGGCCCCATTGAGCATTTTCGGATCAATAAGAATATCCTGAGGCATATCCTTGTTATCAGAAAACAGAAAATAATACCCTGATGAAAAGCCGATGGTTCCCACAAAACTTCTATCCTTCTGTTCAAGGATTTGTGTGATTTCTCCCATCAATCTGTCGCCCTTTTTGCGGGCATACAGATACACCTTTACCTTATCCCCGCTAAAAGCATGATTAAGGTTTCTGCTCGACACATACACATCCTCTGCAACATCCTCTGTAATAATAAATGCGGCTCCTGAACGTATCATCTGTACAATTCCACAAACATATCCTCCCCGGCTTTTGAGTTTATATTTACCTCTTTGAACCTCCGTCAGGTGCCCGTCATGCTCCAGCTCGTTCAGAACAACCGTGATCAGCTTTCTGCTCGACGGATCCGTCACATCCAGCCTTCTTGCTATTTGCTTATAATTAAATGTCTTGAGTGTATTATTACTAAAGATCCCAAGTATCTGGTTCCGGATATCTTTCTTTGCCCGACTAATCTTATGTTTACTTGTTTTTTTTACCATAGTTTTTTTCGTCTGCTTACAAACTTATACAATTAAAGCACTCCGTGCCTTTCTGTTTACTCCCTAATATATTTTTTGCGTAATTTTGTGGCCAATCCAATTTAAAGTTCTCATGTCTGAACTCATTTTGTTCAATACTCTTTCCCGTAAAAAGGAGCCCCTCAGCTTGCTGCGTCCGCCGCATGTGGGCCTATACGTATGCGGGCCGACGGTATACGGCGATGCCCACCTGGGCCATGCTCGTCCGGCAATCACTTTTGATCTTCTTTTCCGCTATCTCACACATCTGGGATACAAAGTCAGGTATGTCCGCAATATAACCGATGTAGGGCATCTGGAAAATGATGCGGACGAAGGTGAGGATAAAATTGCAAAAAAAGCCAGGCTGGAGGAACTGGAGCCGATGGAAGTGGTTCAGCAATTCACCGATAACTACCATCGGAATATGCGGCAGCTGAATGTGAAAAGTCCCAGTATTGAACCAAGGGCTTCTGGTCATATCATGGAACAGCAGGAAATGGTGCGCAAAATCATCAAGGCTGGATATGCTTACCAAAGCAATGGATCGGTATATTTTGATGTTGCCATGTACAATGAAAAGTATGATTATGGGCGCTTGTCGGGGAGAAAACTGGAAGATCTCCTCACTCAGACCAGGGAACTGGATGGGCAATCGGAAAAGCGCAATCCCTATGATTTTGCCCTCTGGAAAAAGGCCGCACCCGAACACATAATGCACTGGCCATCGGAGTGGAGCGAGGGATTTCCCGGATGGCACATCGAATGCTCTGCCATGAGCAGCAGATATCTGGGTGAAGAATTTGATATCCACGGCGGCGGACTGGATTTACTTTTCCCCCACCATGAATGTGAGATTGCACAGTCGACCATTGCAAATGGCAAGCCGGCCGTAAAACATTGGATGCATAACAATATGATCACCATCAACGGTCAGAAGATGGGAAAATCATTAGGGAATTTCATCACCCTGGATGAGCTGTTCAGCGGCGGGCACAAAGAGCTTAAGCAAGCTTACAGTCCGATGACAATCCGTTTTTTTATGCTTCAGGCTCACTACCGCTCAACACTCGATTTTTCAAACGAGGCCCTCCAGGCAGCTGAAAAAGGATTTGACAGGATGAGAAATGCTATGGAAACAATGGCTAAACTAAGTCCCGCAGCATCTTCAAGTTTAAATTATATCGATTTTGAAAAGTCCTGCTATGAGGCTATGAATGATGATCTTAACACACCTGTACTGGTAGCCCGACTGTTTGAAGGGGTGAAATGGATTAATCAGATGAAAGAGGGTAAAGAATCCCTGAATGAGAATGATCTGAATAAATTCAAATCACTGGTTCAGATGTTTATTTTCGACATACTGGGACTCCGTTTTGAAGAAAAACCAGGCCAGGACGATCAGCTTACTCCCCAATTGATGGATATGATCCTGGAATTACGCCAGGAAGCCAAGCAGAAAAAAGATTTCTCTACCTCCGATAAAATCAGAGATACTCTCACAAGTTTGGGCATCAAAATCAAAGACACTAAAGAAGGTGCTGAATGGGAAATCGGGGAATAACAAGGTTGCAGGTTACAGGTTACAGGTTGCAGGTTACAGGTTACAGGTTGCAGGTTACAGGTTACAGGTTTCGGGTTGCAGTTTCCCGGTCCCTGAGCGGAGTCGAAGGGCCGAAGCTCAATTCACCACTCACTACTCACCACTCATCACTCACCACTCACTACTCACCGCCCAACAGCTCCAAGTTTTTGATTATAAGCCTTATAGTTGGTTTGTTTATCTTGAATTCCTGCCAGAACAAAAACAATAATTCAGGAAACAGGCC
>JAUVKA010000013.1 GCA_030592205.1 Bacteroidota bacterium
GATCATTGTTGGTAAGGATTCTTTTGCGAACCACTTAATTACGCCATTGTGAGTGTCATCCCCCGGATCAAGTCCGGGGCAGGCTCTGCGAAAGCAGGGATCTGGTTGCGTATTGTGGAATTACAACAATGGTTTATTCAAATATATAGATGGAAAAGCTTATTGATTATGGAAAAATCGACATTAAAATTTTTAGAACCGGCCTTCTTTGGAATAAAACCGAAAAAAGCGGAAAGCAATAGGAATATGCCGTATCAGTGTGGGAAAAAAGCCATAATGACTGCTCATTGAATGAAATCTTTCCTTCAAGCTTGGGCTTATATTTTGCTTCGAATGTCCACCATCCAGGAAAGATGCAAGAATAATACCCGTATTCCTGATCTTATCAGTTTTCTTCAGAGCAGAAATTACCCAATCAAAATCGGCAGAGTGCGCGTACTGCAAATTATAGGTATCCGCCAGTTCTCGCTTCACCAATATTGCCTGGTGGCACACCAACATACCCCGGCGGAAACTTTTCCAGTTGAGCTGGACAGGAGGACGGAGGCGCCGCAAACCTATTTGCTCATATAACTCATTAACTACCATAGTATCACCGTAGTATATGTCGGCATAATTGGGTCCATCTGAAAAAATCTGTTCTGTAGTATCCACCTTGTGTATCAGATCGCCAGCATTCATGAACCATACATAATCGCCGGAAGCAGCTTTAAGCCCCTTGTTCATTGCATCATAAAGTCCCTTATCCTGTTCAGTTTGCCAATAAGCGATTTTATCATCAGCATTCCTGATCACTTCAAGGGTTTCATCGGTGGAGGCACCATCGATAACAATATGCTCAATATTTGGATAGGATTGAGCCTGAATATTTTGCAGAGTACGCTTCAAGCCCTTAGCATCATTATACACAACAGTAATGATACTAACCACCGGCAGTTTGCTTTCCCATACAGGATCACTGCCATTATTTCTAAACCCTCCTTTGATTATTGTTTTCATGCCTGTGGTCTAAATGATTTTCCACGTGATAAAGATACAGGGCCAGGAGAGAAAGGCAAAGGCATTTTTTAGTATTTTCGCATAAAAGCAATAACATGTTCAATACCCTTCTCAGAATTCAACAGTTTTTCGAAGCCCTTTACCGGTCCTTTGTCAGTATTCTCAGGGTATTGTTCAGGATGCGTTTTTCATCCGGATTCAATAATATAGAGGCTGGTGGTAATGAAATATTTGTACTTGCAAATGGACCCTCCTTACGGCAGGACCTGGATCAATATGGGTCTAAATTGGCGTCATGTAACACAATGGGTGTCAACATGTTCGTGTTGAGTGATGAGTTTATCCTGCTGAAGCCAAAATACTACGTGATTCTGGACATCAACTTCTTCATAGAAAAAATCATCCTGGAAAGAGTTAAAGAAGCCCAGGTAGAAATGCTTAAAGCTTTTAAGAAAAATCTTAACTGGGAAATGATTTTGTTTATCCCCGTGGAAGCAAAAAATAGTTTCTTCCATAAACAACTGGCAGCTGATAATTCTTCATTAAAATATGTATTTTTCAATCGAACCAATATCGAGGGCTTAAAGTCATTACGGCACTGCATGTATTCCAAAGGATGGGGAATGCCACCCCCTCAAAATGTGCTGATTGGTGCATTGATGATGGCTATTCACACCGGGTTCAACAAAATATACATTTTAGGTGCGGATCATTCCTGGCATGAAGAGATTCATGTTAACCAGGATCGCAGTTTTGAGATCACCGACAAGCATTTTTATAATCAAGCAGGAAAGCGCTTACCCAAGCATCACGGTGAATCCTTAAACCGAATACAGATACATGAATTTTTCGAGGAACTGGCGCGCACCTTTCGCAGTCATAATATGCTTGAAGAATTTGCCCGTTCAAAGAATATTGAAATACTCAATGCCAGCTCAGTTAGCTATATTGATGCGTATAAGAAAATCAATATTAAGGACATTACCTGGGATCAGCTTTTTGACAAATAGATTTCTGCCAGATCAAAATCCACCTCATCATCAATATCAATTGAATTTTTACGATTCATGATGTAAGCATAGATATTGCTTTTCAAAAAGAGTGTTTGCTCATCTAAAAGCCTCTGGATATTGCAAAAATATATGGCACCGTTAAGTCGAAAATATTCAGGAAGCTGCTGGGAAGGTGTTTTTTGAATTTTATACGGTAGAAACCCTTCCATATTGTTATCAGCAGGCAATGTGTTGCTCCACAATGGAGAATGTTCATTTCTGCACACTGATATAACTGCATCTGCCTCATTGTCCTCAAGTATCTCGCTTGCACGAATAATATCATCGGCCCTCCTGAGGGGAGAAGTTGGTTGTAAACATGCCACATGAGTAAATGGATTTGTTTCCTCGTTCGCCAGAAGCTTCAGTGCATGGATTATTACCTCAACAGTAGAAGTGTGATCAGTTGATAATTCCGGTGGTCGCAAAAATGGGGCTTCTGCACCAAAATCAATTGCTGCCCGGGCAATTTCCTCACTATCGGTACTAATAATTACACGATCAAAAATACCGGATTCAAGGGCAGCCTCAATTGACCAGGCAATAAGTGGCTTACCGGCTATCTCGAGCAGGTTTTTCCCGGGAAGGCGTTTGCTTCCACCCCGAGCCGGAAGGATAGCTATATATCGGATCATTCTAGCCATTAAAATACTTTTTGAAATCGGTTTCAGCTCTTCTGAAATCTTCTGGTTTCCCAATATCCATCCAATATTCCCTGATTGGATAAGATAGAATACTCATTTTATTTGCCACCAGTTGTTCAAAGACCTTTGTCATATCAGTAACTGTATCAGGTGGGATAAATTTCAGAACATCAGAATCTAGAACATAAATTCCGGCATTAATGAAAAATTGCTGTATTGGTTTTTCTTCGATGCTGATGATATTGCTCTGGTTCAAGCCCACCACCCCATAAGGAACTTCCATGCCATATTCTCTGACACACATAGTTGCAGTCGCACCATTCTGCTGGTGAAAATTCAAAAGATTTTCAAAATTTACTTTAGTCAATATATCCCCATTCATTACCAAAACGGGAAGGGTCTGTTTTTCCCCCAATAGGCTAAGTGCCCCGGCAGTTCCCATTTTTGATTTTTCCTCCAGATAGCGGATTTTTACACCCAAAGCACTTCCATCCCCAAAGTAATCCTTAATCTGTTCGCCCTTGTAATTCAATGATATATAAAAGTTGGAAAAGCCGTTTTTACGAAAGCTAATAATCACAGTTTCCAAAATTGGCTTGCCTCCAACCATAAGCATTGGCTTGGGTGTGTTACTGGTGAGTGGACGTAAACGCTGACCCTGACCACCAGCCATCAGGATTACACTATTAGCGTGCTTTTCCCTCTTCAAAAGGTGATCGATTTCAGCCAGCTCAACTACATGAAAAGAATCATCTACCACGGGAATTTGATAAATCCTTTTGGAAACAGCCAGTTCAATGATCTTTTCTTTTCTGTCATGAATACTCGCAACTACTGGATCCGGATTGTAGATTTCCCTTATCAGGTCTTCCATATTAAGGCCTTGAAGCAAGCCTCTACGTATATCTCCATCAGTCAGGGTGCCAATCAGCTTGTCATCTTCATCTACCACCAAAGCAATCTTCATGGCACCTGTGTCGATCACCTGCAGTGCCTGTCGGATGCTGGTATCAGGACTAATCTTTATTTCGCTAAGTTTATACAAATTCTTATTTTATATCATGAAACTTCTTATACCTAAGATCCACAAAATTACAGGTCTTTAACTGCCTGATAACCTTATCAGCTGCGCCACCATTTCCATAAGGATTCTTAATATGTCTAAGCGATTCCTTGAACGCACCGGAATTAAGATTAACAAAAGCCATTTTTATTGATTCTCTATTAGGCTCACAGTCCACAATGGACTTAGCCCTTATGCGTCCTTTCTGGCGATTTCCAATATTAATTGTAGCAATCCTGAAAGAGGGTGCCTCAATAATTCCGCTGGAGGAATTTCCCACCACAGCGTCAACCTGTTTCATTACCGAGAGATACCTTACCTGCCCTAATGATTTAAATAACACACTGTTATCATGATGTTTACCAACAAACTTCTCCAGTATGGAGAGTAGAGACTGATTCCCGACATCAGCATTTGGCAGGGTGAAAATAAGCAGGGTTTCTTTTTCTTCTTCAAGAACGGCCAGCAACTCATTAAAATGATGATCTGAATTTTCTGGTTCCAGAGTTTCAGGATGGAAGGTGATCAACAGATTCTTTTTTTGAAATTTGATATTCAGGTCGGCTTCCAATTCCTTTTTAGTAAAAAACTTAAGCTTTCTAATATTATCCAAACCCATGCCCCCAACATTAAATACCCGTTTTGGATCTTCCCCTAATTGAATTATTCGTTGTCGATATTCATCGGTAGCGGCAAAGTGAAGAGCTGATATCTTGGTAACAGAATGACGAATCGAATCGTCAATCGCCCCTAAAGTCAACTCTCCTCCATGGATATGGGCTATTGGAATATTTGCAATAAGTGCTGTAGTAGCTGCCCCGAGTATCTCGAAGCGATCGCCAAGCAAAACAATAATATCGGGCTTCAGAGTTGCAAGAGCTGTAGCAAACCCATCAATTGCAATAGCCAGGGAATGACTGATCCCGGTAGGAGAATCATTATGCATCCGCAAGTCGAAACTCCGGTCAATATGGAATCCATCTTCTCGTATCCTGTCAATCGTCGATCCAAACTCTGGAGAAAGATGTGTTCCGGTAACAATCAATTGCAATTGTATATCGGGATCCTCCTTTATGCCCTTCATTAGCCAAAACAGTAATCCGTATTCTGCTCTTGAAGTAGTTATGACGCAAATTTTCCTCATCAGATTAGATCGTCCTTTTTGTAATCCTTTTTAGCCCGACTGCCAATCACATCATCCCACAACAAGGGGCTGACACCATTTCCAGGTCGCTTCACACTAAGATTTCTTTCGGTAAATATTTCTCCCCTTGCAATATCCATTCCTGCAACAATACTTTTTCTTGCAGCAATAATATTTTTCATTTCACTATCAGTAGGTGTTTTAACTCCATCTCCCATCGCCATTTCCACATTCCTTATTGACCTTACCATCTTCTTCAGTTCAGATGGCTCCAGGCTGGCCTTATGGTCGGGCCCCTCCATGTTCCTGTTTATAGTAAAATGCTTTTCTATAACCGATGCACCCAATGTAGTTGCTGCAACAGGAATTTCTATCCCCGGGGTATGATCAGAATAGCCAATTTTAGTTTGGAATTTTTCTTCCAGCGTTTTCATTGCCAGAAGATTTACATCCTCAAAGGCTGTTGGATAAGCAGTATTAGCATGTAATAGTATTATGTTTTCTTTAGGTGTTCCGGATGATATCAGGGTATCCAGAGCCCGGCCTATCTCATCCATGTTGGACATACCGGTACTGAGGATAACTTGCTTTTTCAATCTGCCAATATGCCTTAAATAGGGAATATTAGTTAAATCTCCGGAACCAATTTTAAAAATCTCTAAACCCAAACGATCAAGCAGATCAATGCTTTCATGGTCGAATGGGGTTGACATAAAAATAAGTCCTTTCTTTTGAGAATAACTAATCAATTCCTCATGTGCAGCCTCGTCCAACTCCAGCTTTTTCAACATCTCGAACTGGCTTTGGCCTGAATTAGTTTGATCTTTTTGATATGCAGCTTTTGGAGTATCCGGGGTAAGCAATAAGTTTGTCTTAAAAGTTTGAAACTTTACTGCATCAACGCCTGCATCAGCGGCAATATCAACCAGCTTTTTGGCCAGTTTCAGGCTGCCATTATGGTTAACACCTGCTTCTGCAATAATAAAAACACTGTCCCTCATCGGATTTTGCGTAGCGGATTACCAATGTAAGTTCCTGGTTTTGTGAGTGATCGCAATATAGCTGATCCGGCAGAGATCAATGTATCGTCAGGGATACTGATGTTGTTTGCCAAAATAGTACCACTCCCAACGAAGCATCCGGATCCCACCTGGCATTGACCATTAAGAACAGTTTTTGTGGATATATGGCAATGGTCTCCCACCAGGCTTTCGTGCTCAATCAATGCTCCGCTGTTAAGAATACAATTGACTCCAATTCTGGCTTCTGTGTTGACTAAAACCTGATGCATAACGATTGTACCTTCCCCGATGATGGCTTTTGGAGAAACATGTGCCGTAGGAGAGATGATTACCGGAATCTGTATTCCAAGCTCCTTGAGATAGCTAAACATTTTAATCCTAAAACCGGGAGATTGAATATGCCCCATAGTGATGAAGAAGAATTTATGAGTGAGGGCTAATTTGGGGATATCAGCATCAACACCAATAACGGGATAACCCGACACCTTTTGTCCTTGATGTTCAGGCAGATCCAATATTCCTGCTATCTGGAAACGATCTTCGCTCTCGATTACATCAATGCAGGATTTACAGTGTCCTCCACCTCCAATTAATACCAGAGATTCTTTCAAAACCTTCTTGTTTCTTAAAACAAAGATAGTATTTCACTAAGATTTTCAGCCTGGATCAGGAACGTATACTAGTAATAATCTTTCCAACAAACCGGTGCAAATCCGGGGATAAGCGGAAAAAGTAGATCAAACTAAGAAATACCAACAAAATAGCTCCACTCCTAAGAGCTATATCCATAACCAGGGTAATTATTTTGGCATTTTCGTTCACAAGATCAGGAATAAGTATAGAGGCCAGGTATGATAGAACACCAATCCCCACTATAAGAAGATGCCTAAGAGAAAATGGCTGCATTTGGTATTTATTCTTCAGGAATAATACCCTCATCATACTATATGCAAAAACTGATAAAGCTGATGCTGCTGCTGCCCCAACAATTCCGAAAGCTTTAATGAAAATGAAATTCGTGATTACCACCAGTAAACCAAAAATGATTATAAAAATTGTCAATACTTTATAATGCGGGCTTGTGCTTATGATAGCTCCACTTACACCTGCAGCCATGACAAACACATTTGAGAGGCCGATAAAGAATACAACAAATTTTCCATCGGCATACTCTTCCGGCAGGATGTGGAGAACATTATCGATATTTCCCCAAATACCAACAAATACCAGTAGTCCGATTATCAATTGATCAATAGTGCTCTTTTTATATACTGTATTGACTTCATCTAATTTATTATCCTTCCATGATTGAGCTACTATAACAGCAGAAATTTTCGAAAGTGGACGGAGAGGGATTACCACCAGGGTGCCGTAAAAAAATAAAACGCGATAAAATCCAACATCAGTCAGACCAAGCATACTATTGATCATTATGCGGTCAACATATTGAATCAAACTGTTTCCAAAAGTTACAACTATTCCGAAAGCAGCCACACTAGCCATACTTTTCGCCAGATCTGAGGTAATAGCAGACCTTGGCGACTTGAAAACGAATTCCCCATCTCGTGTAAGCGACATCAGGATCAGAATACCCGGTAAAGACAATGCTCCCACATAAGCCATTACCAAACCGGAAAAATCAAAAACTCTAAAATAGAAAAAAAGAAGAGTTGCCAGGATAAACAAGCGCTGCAGAAAATCTTTTAAAAATATCCCTTTCACTGCATTATACAGGACCGCATAATAGATATCCACAACCATAAAAACGGCGGTGAAAATCATTAAGGGAATTATTAAATCGATGTAGTTTATTAATAGCGCCGATTCCTCCAGACTGTCTTGAATTATCACCGGTTTGAGAATAAGGTACAGGCCGATCGAAAGTGCCAGTCCAAGTACTAAAACAAGTGACAGAATGGAAAAATATCCATTATGATTTGCTTTAGAGTCCCTAAAATAAGGGAAAAGCCTATTTGTAACAGAGTTTATTCCCAGGGTGGCCAGAGTAGCAAAAATTGAAGCCCAGGTAACCAGCATTTCCAAAACGCCAATTTCATCCTGCTCCAGAATATTGGGCATCAGGATTCCGGCAGTAATAAAACCAATTACAACCCCAATATAGGAATACACCGACCCCTTAATTCCCTGGCTCTCTATAATACCCAAATTATCAGCTTATCTGGGTTAAAAATAACAATTTCCAAATGCATTTAAGGCCAAACGGTTTTCTTTGTATCTTTGTTGTTCTAATTTCCAATGGAATATGAAGAAAAGGGAAGGCCGTACAACAACCCGAAAACTAAGAAGTTCTTATGTAACTACGGTAGTGAGTATTTCATTGGTTTTGTTTTTGCTCAGTCTGCTTGGCCTTCTTGTGCTGAACACAAAAAAGCTGGGAGATTTCGTCAGAGAGAACATTGGTTTTTCAGTTATCCTGAAAGAAAACACCCGAGAGGCAGATATAATCCAGATTCAGCGATACTTCGATGCAAGTGCCTTTGTTAAGGAAACAAAATATATTACACCAGATCAAGCTGCTGAAGAATTGCAAAAAGAGTTGGGAGAAAATTTTCTTGATTTTCTGGGATTCAATCCTCTATTACCCTCAATCGACTTAAAACTATATGCTGCCTTTGCCAATCCCGACAGCATTGCTCGTATAGAAAAGGAATTTCTTGATTATCCTCAGGTTAAGGAAATATACTACCAGGAATCCCTCGTTCACCTGGTGAATGAGAATGTACGAAACCTTAGTCTTATTATCCTGGTATTCAGCGGGTTCCTCTTTTTTATCTCCATTGCTCTCTTCAACAACACTATACGTCTGCTATTTTACAGCAAGCGTTTTATTATAAAAACCATGCAATTAGTAGGTGCAACACGAAGTTTTATCAGAAGGCCATTTATTTTCAGTGGTGTTCTCCATGGTCTGTTCGGTTCTTTGGTCGCCTCTATCATGCTTATTATTGTGATTTATTTTGCACAGAGAGAAATGCCGGATATTATTGGATTTACCGATTATGGAACCCTGGGCATTTTATTGTTTGCCATATTTACCATCGGGATACTCCTTTCCTGGCTATCTACTTTATTTGCTGTGAATAAGTATTTACGAATTGATCAGGACAAACTCTATTACTAAGACGGATAACGGATAACGGATAACGAATAACGAAAAAAATAATGGTTAAAAAGGTTGAAAAGAGTAAACAAGAGAAAATGGGCTTTGTTTTTGGGCCTATGAATTATCGCCTTCTGGTGATCGGGTTGGTTGTGATCATCATTGGATTCATACTAATGGCTGGAGGCAAATCAGATGACCCCACCGTATTTAATCCTGAGGTATTCAGTACAAGGCGGATAACTATAGCCCCGATAGTTGTGTTGATAGGATTCATAATCGAAGGCTTCGCTATCATGTGGAAGCCGAAAAACAAATCTGATAATCTCTAAAACATGAATTGGTTTGAGGCCTTGATCCTGGGAATAATCCAGGGTTTAACTGAGTTTTTACCAGTTTCGAGTTCCGGCCATCTTGAGCTGGGAAAAGCTGTTTTGAATGTGGAGGCAATGGAGGATATTACCTTCACCGTGGTTGTTCATGGAGCCACCGTTTTATCCACGCTGGTGGTTTTTTTCAGGGAGGTTTGGATCATTTTGAAGGGTAGTTTCCAATTCAAATGGAATGATGAAACTCAATATGTTGCTAAAATTATAGTATCCATGCTCCCGGTTTTGGTAGTTGGTATCTTTATGGAGGAATATATTGAGAGTTTCTTTAACGGCCGTATTCTTTTTGTTGGTTTAATGCTTCTTATCACTGCCACATTCCTTGCTCTGGCTCATTTCCTTCAAAACAAAACTCGTGAAGGGGACATAGGATTTGGATCCGCTTTTCTTATGGGTATAGCACAGGTTTTTGCCACTCTACCCGGTATTTCCAGATCCGGAGCAACAATTGCTACCGGTCTTTTGTTAGGCCGTAGAAAAAAAGATGTAGCCCAGTTTTCTTTTTTAATGGTACTGGTTCCCATAATCGGAGCAAACCTGATTAAACTGAGCGATATGGATTTAAGTATGGCCTCTAATAGTCTGGGGACAATCCCGCTTCTAATAGGTTTCCTGGCCGCGTTTCTATCCGGTTGGCTGGCTTGTTCCTGGATGGTTAACCTTGTAAAAAAAGGCAAATTGATCTGGTTCGCTATCTATTGCTTAATAATAGGGCTAGTGGCCATTTCTTTTGGTCTGTTCGCTTAATGGAATAAATCAAACTCATGAATTTAAATGAACCACAGGTTTCGCCCGCCGATTATTGGCAGGTTGGACAGGTCATTCTGCTCAACAAACCGCTGGGCTGGACCTCATTCGATCTGGTAAAGAAAATCAGATATTCACTGATCCATAAATACCGGATAAAAAAAATAAAAGTTGGGCATGCAGGAACTCTGGATCCCTTGGCCAGCGGTCTTATGATCCTTTGTACAGGAAAAGCCACAAAAAAATTAGAGGAATTCCAGGGCCATGATAAGGAATACCTTGCCAACATCAGGCTTGGATCTACAACTCCTTCTTTCGACCTGGAAACTCAAGTCGACCACAAATATGAGCTTGATCATATTGATAAGGCTAAAATCCTCTCAGCCTTTGAACAATTCCTCGGAGAACAAATGCAAGAACCACCCTTGTTTTCTGCAAAGAAACTAAAGGGTGTTCGGGCTTATGATCATGCCCGTAAAGGTGAAAAAATCATTTTGAAATCTCGTCCGGTGGTATTCCATAAGCTAGAACTGACTCGCTGGCAGAGTCCGGATTTACAAGTCAGGGTTTCTTGCAGCAAAGGAACATATATTCGTGCTTTTGCCCGTGATTTAGGAAAAGCTCTTGATTCCGGTGGACATTTAATTGGTCTGATCCGCACCAGAATTGGGGATATTCACCTCGAAGAAGCAATGGAATTGGAAGATTTTAATAAAGTTTTAGATCAAATGTAACAAACTGGGAATTGGTGCGTATAAGGCACATCTACAACAATTCCCAATAGAAAACAATTATATGAAGTTATCCAAATTCAAATTTAATCTACCTGAAGAGCTTATTGCCTTACATCCTGCAAGAAACAGGGACGAGTCGCGCCTGATGGTTGTTAATAAAAGTACTGGTAAAATTGAGCATCATCAATTTAAGGATGTGATAAATTTTTTCAACAATCAGGATGTGTTGGTTTTCAACGACACTAAGGTTTTCCCAGCCCGTTTACGAGGTAATAAAGAGAAAACCGGAGCAGAGATTGAGGTTTTTCTTCTTAGGGAACTCAATCAGGATCAACGTCTATGGGATGTGTTGGTGGATCCAGCCAGGAAGATTCGAATTGGAAATAAATTATATTTCGGTGAGGATAATATGCTTGTAGCAGAAGTGATAGATAACACTACCTCAAGGGGCAGGACTCTCCGCTTCCTTTACGATGGGCCTTACGAGGAATTTAAGAAGACTCTATATACTCTTGGCGAAACTCCATTACCGAAATTTATTAACCGCAAAGTCGTGCCTGAAGACAAAGAGCGATATCAAACTGTTTTTGCCAAGCATGAAGGAGCTATTGCTGCTCCAACAGCAGGCATGCATTTTAGTCGCGAGCTTCTCAAAAAGATGGAAATCAAGGGTGTTGACTTATCATATGTAACTCTTCACGTTGGATTAGGGAATTTCCGTTCTGTAGATGTTGAGGATCTCACTAAGCACAAAATGGATTCTGAACCCATCATCATCCCGGTGGAAGCCTCCAATATGGTAAACAATGCCAAGAAAGGAAAGCATAAGATATGTGCTGTTGGTACAACCACAATGAGGACTTTAGAAAGTTCGGTTTCTACTCAGGGAATGCTGAAACCTTTTTCCGGTTGGACAAATAAATTTCTCTTCCCTCCTTATGAGTTTAGTGTAGCCGATTCAATGATAAGCAACTTTCATCTACCACTTACAACTCTGGTAATGATGGTAGCTGCCTTTACCGGCTATGACCTCCTCATGTCGTCATACCAGGTGGCAATTAAGGAAGAATATCGATTTGGTACTTATGGCGATGCAATGCTGATTATCTAGATCAGGAAATTTATTCCGGGAGTGTTAAGAATCAATATGTGGAGAACTATGTGTTGGATCTACTAACTCCCGGTATTTATAATACACCATTTTAAAATCCTCCCAGGCATCTTTTTTTTGGCCAGCATTCCTAAGAAGGGCAGAGGGATGATAGGTTGGCATCACCAGGTATTCTTCCCATTCCATCCATTTTCCCCGTACGCGAGTGATTCTGGCATTCGGATCTATGAGACCCTTCAAAGCAGTGGCTCCTAAAAGAATAATGATTTTTGGTTGGATAAGCTTTATCTGTTGATGCAGGTAGGGCAGGCATGCTTCACGTTCTTCTGGTTTCGGATCCCTGTTTCCAGGGGGGCGGCATTTTACAATATTTGCAATATAAACATGTTCATCGCGGTTAAATCCACAAGCCCCTAATATTTTATCAAGCAATTGCCCTGATTTACCAACAAAAGGTATCCCCTGGATATCCTCATCCCTCCCGGGCCCTTCGCCGATAAGCAAAATTTCGGCAAAAGGGTTGCCTGCTCCAAAAACCGTATTGGTGCGTTTGAGATGAAGGTCGCAATTAGTGCAATTTTTCACCTTGTGGGATAACAGAACCAGTTCTTTTTCAACCATCAAAGGCAAGGTAAGAAAATAATTGGTCAATTAGCCAATTCGTCAATTAGCCAATCCAATAATTGAAAATGAAGGTAAAATTGCGTAGGGATGGGCCTGGTGCCCGTCCAGTTTATTGGTCAATTAGCCAATTCGTCAATTAGGCAATATCGTTTACCGCGTAGCGGTTAAAGAATTGTAGCTCAAAGCATTATGTAAATTATTCGATTCCCCGTAGGGGATATACAACAAGCAGGAAGTAGGTTGAAAGAATGAATAGCAAAATAAAAAAAGATCGTGTAGACCAGGGCTTGTTAAGTTTACAAAATTAATTTTTTAGCAGCTTTTTGCTTAAGATGCCATTCTCAGTTTCAATTATCAAAAAATAAACACCATCTGCCTGGGTACTCAGATCCAGGTCAAGCCTGCCGGATCCTGAGAAAGTTCTTGAGGCTGACCACACTTCTCTGCCGTCAGGGCTTATAACCTTCACCACTACCTCACTCTCGTTTATTCCATCAATAAAAATTTCATATTTACCTGAGGATGGATTTGGATACACTAATATCCCATTTGTCTTATCGATGCTTTCTACACTTGTTGTGTTAACTTTTACCTCTACATTATCGATTGCTCCTCCATAGGCAAACTCATTGCTATCACTATACTTAAATGCAATCTGGGCCTCGCTGGTATATGCGTCCTGAGGAATTTCCAGGGACAAATGTCTCCATACATAATTTAGTCCGAACCCACTTTGCCCTAGTTCTCGGAAAGGAACCCAATTATCAGTTTCTGACCTTCTGTAATGAACAATAAGATGATCGAACCGTTGCCAAACCTTGAATGCATAGTCAAACTCCAGTATAACATTTTCCAGTCCCCCCAGATTAAACCTGGGGCTGATAGCATAATCGATAGTATGTGTATTTTGCCCGGCAGCCACAGAATTTGCTCCAATGAATTTGGTTTCATTATTAGAATTCATTTCAAGACCTACGGAATTACCCCATCTGAATCCGTCGACAGAACCTTTTATCAGCCATCCATGGCTGGCTTTTTCAAAGTCCTCAATATAAGGCAATTCCAAAACACCCAAAAGGGCAACTCTAACAGCATTACTGTGTTCCGACTCTCCATTATTCTCCCCTTCGTACATTGCAGTTACCGTATAAATATAGTCTCCTTCTTCACTTATAGTCGAATCCTCATAATCAGACTGGGTAACAGAAGCTAGTTTCTGCCCATTCCTGTATACTATATAGTTCCTTAATCCTGCTACATAGCTCGGATACCAATCTAAAGCCACTTTTCCTTCACCCAGAGTAAAAACCAATTGCGTAGGTGGATATAGAGGTTTTATCGTGATATCAAACGTTATGGAATCACCAGCGTTTGAAATATTGAAAATATCAAGTCCTCCACGCCCACCCTGCCCATTATTATAAAGGAAGCATGAAGGATCAGTATTGTCGCTTATAGCCCGTTTATCTCCTGTACCAAAAGCCGCACTGGACAAGGCACCCTCCAGCATGAGTAGATAATCATAAACACGTTTGCCATTGATCCTGGCGGTTTCACCATAAAGTGACCAGCGATGAGGCCAGAGGAGGTCTGACCATCCGGCAGGACCTCCCTGCATAACAAAACAAACATTATCAACCCTTCCATCATCGTTCATGTCAATGTTGAGAGTATCCGGAATCTGAGAATCAACGAACTCAATAGCCCGCTTCATAAGAGCATGTTCCCGGGGTCCCTGGCCTTCGCTTGCAGGGTATCCTTCCGGGTTACTGGAAGATTTTTTGAGGAAATAATTTCTGGGGTTTTCATCAATATAATCGATATTGATAGTATCAGGAGATTCTGGATAATGATAAGTGTCGATAAACAAACGATTATAAGAAACCTCTCTGAAATAATCCTTCATTGAAGGTTCATCCTCCGCAGAGAAAAAGGGCTTATAAAATGACCTTGGCCTGGTAATCACACTATCATCGGCAAAAGCAATATATACAACCAGATTGTTAACCTGCCCCGTTGTTGGTGCATCCTTCAGGGATTTTAAAGGGATCATAAACCGATCTTTTTTTTCCTGATAAAGCCTGGGAGAAATTTTAACTCCAACTTGTAAATTCACAGATACAGGATTCACGGAATTTACCCTGTATTTTGAGGGCACCACTTTCTCTCCTTCACGGATCCCATAATATAAATAGCCATCATCTGCATTCTGAACCAGAGTATATCCCCTGGCATCATGAATCCAATGGTAAAACTCATCACCGCTAGCAAAACAGTTGATCACCTCTCCATCGGGCTGCACAAAAGTTTGTGGCACATCTTTCAGGAAAGCAGCATGAACTGAGCTGAAACTTATTGTGGAAATGAAAAAAATAAGAAAGAAAAAGTGCTTCATATTCAACAATTACTGGCTATCTCAAAATAAATAATTTTTTTACAGCACATTGGCCTTTTCGGCTGATTTTCAGCCAATAAATGCCTGAGCTTACGCCTGCAATATCAAGTCGCAGTTTGTCAATATAAGGTTCCTCCCAATGCTCAAGGACTGATCCTGTAGCACTAAGCAGTTCGATACGAACAGTTCCCTGGTCAGAGTTTATCCAATTCAGCTCACAATAAGTACTTGCCGGATTAGGGAAGATTCTGATAGATTCAGCAAAACTAATATCCTCCACACCTGTACCATTTCTAAGATCCAGCTGCATCTTCATGGTATCCGGTACACAGGGCGGATTAAAACAAATCAATTCAACATCAAAAACAAATTTGTTCCTGTACTGGTGTACAGGGCTGAACTCGACTGATGTATTTCCATCCCCAAAATCCCAATAAACAGTGCTAGAATTGTCAGATGTGTTAGTGAAACTCACTTGCATCACATCCTTATCGTATGTAAAATCAGCATTTGTTTCCCAAAAAATATCTATGACATCTTTTTTAATCATGTGATCCAGATGGTTGAGGACCAAGTGTACAGTTTTCGGACCTCCATTCACGTAGATTACCTCATGCGGTCCGGGGTCATCCGCATAACGCGGGTCCGCCCCTTCACCGAAATCCCAAAACCAATGTGCTATTGCTCCGGTCGACTGATGGCTTACAGTAACCGTTTGGTTCTGACAGCTCTCCAAATGACTAATTGTGAAATCAGGAACCGGGGGATCAGGTATAATAAAAAGCTCAACATTATCAATAGCCGCTCCCTTTCCCACTCCATTAAAATCAGTATAAAAGAATCCCAGCTGGATGAGTGTATTCTTGGCCTCATCGGGAAAATAAATATTGAAGGTTTGCCAATCGGACCAGGAGTCCGTTGAATCCATACGATTAATTGGATACCAAAGACCTGTATCAAAGCGGCGATACATAAGAAACAGGTAATCTACCTGGGGTACCTTTTGGAAAAGGTAATCGAACTTAATTCCTACATTTTCAATTTCCCGAATATCCAGTAAAGGGGAAATAAGATAATCTGTGACTTTATTACCGGGGCCGGCTGAATCAGAACGAATCCCCATAACCCTGGTACTATTACCTGAAAAACCCATGGAATCGGCCTTTATCCATTGGAAAGTAGTGTTTGTACCTCCTATTTGCCAACCAGCCAAAGTCTCGTCAAAATTCTGTTGGTAGGGTATGGATAAAGCTTCCCAGGGTGTTATTTCAATAGTTGGAGTAGGAAGAGATTCTCCAGGATGATTACCTATGTATTCAGCTGAAAGATAATATGTGTAATTAATACCATTAAGCAAATCCTCGTCTCGAAAGCGGGTTTCCCAGGTTGATCCAATAAGCTCCCCATTGCGATAAATATTATAATGGGAAAGGTTATTTACAAGCGGATCGTCCCAGAAAATCTGGACAAACCCATCACCTGCCATAATTTCAACAGCAAATGGCCTGTCGTGCTGTGGCTGGTTATTTGGCTGAATACCGAACAAGGCTGCTTGTCCTTTGGTAAAATCTCCGCCTCCTTCCGACATAGCTTCCAGACGATAATACCCATTACCAGACCCATTCCATCCCCAATTGAAGTGAAAAAAATACTCATCCCGAAAACCATCTATGTTAAATGTATGTCCTAATCCTCCATTGGGATCAGTCCCCCGATACAAAACCGGACGACCGTTTATAATATCTTGTCTTAGAAGTTGGGCCCACTGATCATACGTGAAGTGATCTTTTTCCCTTAGGATCATATCCGGATTATAGAGAAAATAATTGATCAGTGCGTTTGCGGCATAAACAGAAGTATTTGCTCCCGACTCATTCGGCCCGTAATTCATATTAGTCCCCACTCCTGCATGAAAAAGGATAAGAGCAGCAGCATCAGTAGGTTCTGAATTATGCATCTGATTCCATTGGTAATAGGTAGTATCAAACACAGCTTCCACCGTTCCATATTCACGATGAGAGGCAGGTATATATGAATTTTCACCATGTCCTTTGACAGGCCATTCCCATTTATTCATAATCTGTGCAAGTGCCACAGCAACACAACCAACCGGTGCATGATGATTGAATTCATCAGCAGGACAATATTTGTTCCAGGGAATTCCCTGACCCCATTTGGCATCAATCAGGGGTTCAACAAATTCATCCATTCCAGGCGTATCCGGAGGGCCGGTTGGATTCTGAAAAGCGGATTTATACTTATCCCTTGCTGCCAATTGATTTGAGTAAGAACTTAGCCATTCTGTGAAAAGCGGGTGATCAGGATTACCGGGAAGGGGATTATCCATGGAGTAGGCCAGGATGACAGGATTCGGATCGTTTGAGAAAATCACAAATCCAGATTGTGCAAATCCAGCCAGATAAATATTTGCCTGGTCCTTACTACCCGCCAGGATCAATGTTTTGGGTTCGGTGCTGCTTTTCAACTGCTTACCATTAGCTTTTTGCCAGTTTTCGGCCCAGTTGTAAGCTTCATCCATGGATAAGGATTGCCCATATAAACTATGGGTATTAATCAAGCCGATCAGGCTCATAAGCCCGACCGTCAAAATTACATAATGCTTAAACTTCCTCATTCCTCTCATTCCTCTCATTCCTCTCATTCCTCTGTGCAATAGTAACTCAAAGCCCAACAATTTATTGGGGCTGCTAAGATAATAATTTCTGATACCTGATGTACCTGAAATATCTTTTACTCTGATATTTAAACAACACGGAAAAGTAGAATTTGTTTTTTTGTTGTAAAAACCCATCAGGATTAAGCTCTTTCCCATTAGTAGAATCACTAATATCGCCCAATACCTTGCTTAAACCTAAAATTCAAGACAGATTTTGGTGTTTAGAAATAAAGCATTATTTTTGCATCCGCTTGAAACGCTTCATTAGCTCAGTTGGTTAGAGCATCTGACTGTTAATCAGAGGGTCCATGGTTCGAGTCCATGATGAAGCGCAAGAAAATCAAACACTTACACATCCCACGTGTAGGTGTTTTTTCGTATTAGGGGGGAGTTGCACGCTTCTTGCACGCTTTTGGTATTTTCTCCAACATCAGATAGAAGAAAACCCACCTAGGTTTTGTCCCCAAGAATAAACATTAAACTCTAAGGTGATTTGTTATTATTTAATTAAAAATAATACAAGTTATATATTCCTTAGCAATAATTAATTAACTAAAGTTTCCTTGTTGATAAGTTATTGATAATGAGATGAATATATAAGTAAAAAGTGTTGCATGTCTTAGCCTAAAAGGCTATATTTGAGTTAGTTACAAAACAAACACGACATGCAACACATGAAAATTACGGAAAATTTAGGAGAATTTCAAAAATTCATTGATAGCGACAATAAAACAGGCCAGTGCCTGGAAGATACATTAGGGTTCTTTGACATACAGCGCATATTCGGGCAGTTTGAATCAATCAAACAAAGTGGTATCAGGGTTACACTGATTATGACAAACCTGATGGTCATGTTGTTTTACCGAAGCAGGAACATCCACAGCTACTTCTCCCGGCAGTTTGGGAAGCTTGGAGATAGAGAAGGCAGTAAGAATCCTTACTATGATGTTCTGGGCAATGATAATATCAGCTGGCGTACGATCCTGTATCTGTTTGCAAAGCGGTACCTGAACCTTTCGGGCCGGATTGTTGAATACAGCGGTAAGATCAGGGCTTTGATATTCGATGACAGTCCCATAGAGAAAAGCGGAAAAAAGATAGAGGGAGTCAGTAAGATGCATGACCATGTTACGGGCCGCTATATTTTTGGCTACAAGCTTCTGGTGTGTGGATACTGGGATGGCAACAACTTCATTCCTGTTGATTTTTCCCTTCATCGGGAGCGAGGGGGTGAGCTTGATAAGGCACGGGCCAAGCGTAACCGTGCCAGACGGAAGGCAAAGCAAGCTAAAGCTGTTTACCGTGATCACAGATCTCAGCACCTTGATAAAAGAGCAGTATTAAACTCTCTTAAGGATGAAATGAATACTTGTTCAAAGAAGACCACAGCCTTGGAATATGAGAAGCAGGAAAAACGTGTATCCCGTTCGAAAAAGAAGCAGTCGAAGCTTCGGGGAAAGATGAAACAGTTGCAGGCTATTCTGGCAGAAAAGGAAGAAATAGTCAGGAAGAAGGATAAGAAAGCACCGTTATACGGCCTTACCCCTGCAGAACGCCGGAAGCAGTATAAAAAGGAAAGAGAGAAAGATAGCCCGGGGTACGAGCGGAGATCAGAAGCTGACATGAGTAAAACGCAGAGCGTGATCAAGATGTTATCCAGAGCGGTGAAGAGAGGTTTTGAATTTGATTATGTTCTGTTTGACAGCTGGTTCTTCTCCAAAGAGATCCTTGCCCGCATCGAATCGTTCCGTACGAAAGGGATTAAGCTCATTGCGATGGTTAAGATGGGAAAGAATTTATACCGGGATTGCCTTGACGATAAGGAAATGAATGCATCTGATCTGAGAAAACGGTACCGGAAGAAAGTAAAGCGAAACCGGAAGTTTAACGCCACATATATCATGGTCCCTGTCTGGTATGATAACCGCAGAGTGAACTTGTTCTTTGTAAAGCTGGGGTCTGGAAGTAAATGGAGGGCCTTTATAACTAATGACCTGAAGATAGGGTTCAATAAGCTTATGGAGGTCTATCATATAAGGTGGAGTTGTGAAGTATTTTTTAAGGATGCAAAGCAGCATTTGCAGCTTGGTAAATGCCAGTGCAACAACTTCGACTCTCAGATTGGCGCCACCACCCTGGCCATGATGCAGTACATTATGCTGCTATTGTATAAACAGAGGTACTATGGACAAAGCCTCGGCAGCATCTTTGATCTATTGAGTTCACAGGCAGAGGAAGAAAACATTACCCGGTATTTATTAGAGATATTCTGGGAGATCGTTAACGGGATCGGTGAGATACTGAAAGTTGATTGTTGGGAACTGTTCGAAGAAATAATCCGGGACAATCAAAAGGCAGAGGAGATAATGAGAATATTTTCACCGGTGTTTGAGAAAAAGCTGATTGCATAGGATGTTGATGCCTTTGCAATGCGCTGTATAGCAAATGATTAGTGTGTGTTTTGGAGTGAAAATGAAAATCTTAACGTATTAATATATAACATTTTAGAAACAAGGAAACTTAAGTTA
>JAUVKA010000162.1 GCA_030592205.1 Bacteroidota bacterium
ATATTGATAAAAGGACCTTTCTTTCCTCCAATTGGTCCACCAAATAATATCTTATCCGGATTTAAAGTAGTATTCAGGTTCATAACTGCAATACCCAGCCAGACTGCAGCTTCCTGGAGGCAGATTAATGCTAACGGATCTCCAAGGGCTGCCTCTTCTGCAATTAGTTCTCCACTTATTTTTTTACCATCTTTTAAATGTTCAGATAAAGATGAAAGTTTTCCTTCTTTCATGAGTTTATGGGCCATTTGTTTCATTGCTGTACCGGATGCAAGGGTATGCAGACAACCCGTATGTCCAGGTTGGATTTTAGATTCTATTGGGTCCATAATCATATATCCAATTTCTCCTGCACTAAATGATGTTCCATGAAGAAGGACACCATTAGAAATAATTGCCGAACTGATTCCAGTACCAATACCGATATATATTAAACTATGAACTCCTCGTCCTGCACCGAAACGTGCTTCTGCCAGGCCGCTTGCTCTATGCCTGTTAATGATATAAGAATCGAAACCTGTATGTTTTTTCACATAATCCTTGACAGAAACATGCTTCCACCCCAGATCATCTGCCTGAATTATGCTTCCACTGTTGCAGTCCACGAATCCTGGAGTTCCTATACCGATAGCAGGAAGGAGACGGCCCGGTACTTCCTTTACAATTTCTGCTAAACCTTTGGTTAGAATTTCCTGAAAATCCTCAGGTACTGTTCGGGAAACCGGAATACTAATGTGTTTATAAATGGATCCTTTCAGATCGGTAATCACAAAAACCCATTGACCCGAATGATATTCTGCACCGATAGCAAACCATTGGTCTGTCGTAATATCCAGTGAGATGCCGGGTCTGCCGATACCCTCGACTTCAGTTCCAATTTCTTTAACTATGCCTGATTTGATGAGTCGGTTAACCAGTGTTGACAGGGTGGTCCTGCTCAGTCCTAATTCTTTTGCGATTCCTGCCCGTGTCGGCTTTACTTTTTTTTCAATGACATCCAGAACGGCACGGATCTTGGCAAATTCCGATGACTCAACATTACTGTATTTCATATCTGAATGTCAGGATACTATATGGCTTTATCAGAGACAATGTATTTTGTAAATTAACTTGACAAAATAACTTTGTATGGTAACATATCTGCTATGGCAAGGGAACACGACATAACGATTCAGGATGTGACTCTTTTTTTCCTTCCGGTAAAAACACGGATACCCCTCAAATTCGGTCCTGAAGTAACTACTCATGTTACCTGTGCCCGTACATGTATAAAAGTTGCAGATAAAGAGGGACAGGTTGCTGAAGGTTGGGGAGAAACCCCCCTCAGTGTTGTATGGGTATGGCCATCTTCTCTTTCATATGAGGAACGGCATGATGTACTGCGCAATTTCACCCGGCTATTAGTTTCAAAATGGCGTTTGTTCAGTGAATATGGTCACCCAATGGAGCTTGGTCATATTTTTCAACGTGATATTCTTCCGGATGTGCTTAAGGAGTTCAATGTATCGCGAACAGAGAGTGAACCTATGCCCTGGCTGGCAGCTTTAGTATGCTGTTCTCTTTTCGATCTTGCCCTGCACGATGCTTATGGGAATATTCACGATATTCCCAGCTTTGAAACCTATACTTCTATTTTCATGAATCATGATCTTTCATGGTACTATACTGATGAGTATAACACTGTGTTTCGAGGGATGTATCCTGAAGATTTTTTTGTAAATCCCGTACCTTCCTCAATGCCTGCCTGGCATCTTATTGGAGGAACGGATTTACTGGATGAATCCGAAGCGACCGGAGACGATCCTGATGATGGTTATCCAATTTTTCTTCCCGACTGGATACGAACAGATGGGCTGAAATGTCTAAAAGTTAAGCTTATCGGGAACGATGAGTCCTGGGATTACAGAAGGCTTGTTTCGGTAGGAAGAATAGCACTTGCTCAGGATGTTGAATGGCTTACTGCAGATTTTAACTGTATGGTTAAAGATCCGGCCTATGTAAATGAAATTTTTGATCGACTGATTATTGAATATCCTAGAATAGCAGCCATGATCCTCTATGTAGAACAACCTTTTCCCTATGATTTGGAGAAACATCAGATTGATGTGCATTCAGTAAGTGCAAGAAAGCCTCTTTTTATGGATGAAAGTGCCCATGACTGGACTCATGTTGCCCTTGGCCGAAAGCTGGGCTGGAGTGGAGTAGCACTGAAAACATGCAAGACCATGACCGGGGCCTTATTGAGTCTATGCTGGGCTAAAGCTCACGGAATGACATTGATGGTTCAGGATTTGACGAATCCTATGCTTGCAATAATCCCTCATGTACTGTTAGCAGCATATGCGGGAACGATAATGGGGGTCGAAACAAATTCGATGCAGTTTTATCCCGATGCTTCGATACCTGAAAGTACCGTTCATCCGGAACTCTATAGAAGAATAAATGGCTGTATCAATCTCAAGTCAATCACCGGTTCCGGCTTTGGATATAGGTTGGATGAAATCAAACGGATATTGCCCGATCCTGAGCTCGCTTAGGAGATTTAAGGTTATATGAAAATCATTTTACGTTTTATCCGAAAATATGGTCCTAAGTTACTTTACATGATACTTTTTTTAGCGTTATGGCAAGGTTTAGTAATGGTTTTTAAAATAAAGACCTTTATTATTCCTTCTCCAATCAAAACATTATCCCATATTTTCGTACCTGAAATTGCTTCAAAATATCATTGGTTTAAGCATATTCGTGCGACTGCTACCGAAATCCTGTTGAGCTTTGGGATAACCGCAGTCACTGGAGTATTTCTGGCAATTCTCATTACCTGGTCCCGTTTTCTTAGAAATCTTATTACGCCCATTATTATTTTAATGAACTCAATACCCAAGATTGCATTAGCACCACTTTTTTTAATCTGGTTCGGTTATGGTATCTTACCAAATGTCCTCATTGCAATTCTAATTGCTTTTTTCCCTGTGGTAATAAACACTGTCACAGGGCTCAATTCAGTGGAAGATGACCTACTGGATCTTGTACGTTATTTGCATGCCACTAAACTTCAACTATTTTTAAAAATCAGGATTCCCAATTCTCTGCCATACATCTTTTCGGGATTGAAAATTAGTGCAACGCTGTGTGTTGTTGGTGCCATTGTTGGTGAATTCATAGCTTCTGACAAAGGGCTTGGATACCTTCTTAGAGACGCTCAGGCTTTTATTGACGCACCGACTATGTTTGCTTCACTGATAGTTATTTCATCAATGGGCCTTCTATTCTTTTCCCTGATTTCACTTCTTGAGCGTACAATTATGCCATGGCAACTTGACAAACAAGAGAAGTCCAGATGAAGAAATACTCTCTAAAAAAAATACTGAATGATGTGAAAAAAGGTGTAAGAAAAAACTTCCAAGCTTCACTTACAATTATCGGGTTTTTTATTTTTTGGCAGATTATTGTTGTTTTTTTTCAGATCCCTCAGTTTATTCTTCCATCTCCCCTTGATGCTCTTGAACACCTTTTTATACCACAGGAGTCAGCTAATTATAGTTGGATGTTGCATATTAGTACAACTTTGTATGAAATTGCTTTGAGTTTTATTGTAACCGCTACAGTGGGGATTCTGTTAGCGATAGTCATATCCTGGTCCCGCCTGATAAAAGATATCATGATGCCGTTTTTTATATTCATTAATAGCCTACCAACTATTGCAATAGCGCCAATAATCCTCCTATGGATGGGATATGGTATAAAGACAAATATACTGATTGCATTTCTTGTAAGCTTCTTTCCGGTTGTAATCAATACAATTGCCGGTTTGAATTCGGTCGAAGATGATTTACTTGATTTGGTTCGTTACCTGCATGGAAGCAAGCTGCAGATATTTATTAAAATAAGAATCCCCAACTCACTTCCATATATTTTTTCCGGGCTGAAGATTGGTTCAACAATGTGTATTGTCGGGGCCATTGTTGGAGAGTTCATAGCTTCTGATAAGGGACTTGGGTATATAATCATCAATTCTCAGTTTACAATGAATACTCCTCCTATTTTTTCTGCACTCATTGTTATATCTATTGCCGGCGCATTGCTATACGGGCTTGTTACGTTGCTTGAGAAGCTCATCATGCCATGGAGAGAGATTCAAACAACTAACCAATAATTATCAACAGTAAAAAGGAGGAATGATAAATAAAATACCGTAAGCTTGTGGTCTAAGTGACAGTGTTAAAAATTAGTTTGAGACCGACCGGTTATACCGCGACATGTTTTCTGGACTGCAAGGCCGCTACTGTAGCATTCAATGACCAATTAGGTCGAATAGGAGATTTTCATGAAAATATTTAGCATTCTCGTACTTATTTTTATGGTTTTTACCATATCGATGTGGGCTGGGGGACAGGACGAAACTGAAGGGGCGACTGGAGAAGCACCCCAGGAACTTCAAAAAATGAATTTTCAGCTGAACTGGAAAGTTATGGGCGACCATGCCCCTTACTATGTAGCTCTGAATAAAGGATGGTTCGAAGAAGAAGGACTTGATGTCAATATCATCGTTGGTCAGGGATCAGCTTACACTGTTCAGGCTCTGGATGCAGGTAAGGCTGAAATGGGGATCTCTGATGCCCCTGTCCCAATTAAACTGCGAGCCGATGGAGCAAAAATAAAAATTGTAGGTATCATTTTTGACAAGCACCCCAATTGTATGTATTTCTGGAAAGATTCGGGCATTACAAAACCATCAGATATTGCAGGCCGAACAGTTGCTGTTCCAGCATCGGATGGACATAAGGTAATGTGGCCGGCATTTGCACGGTTGATAGGAGTAGATCCAGAGAACGTGAAATTTGTCAACATAGAACCTGCTGCAAAAGTTGCTGCACTGGCTTCAAAGAATGCGGAAGTTGTTTTCGAACTTTATACGGGAAAACCTTTTATGGAAAAGGCCATTCCAGTTGAAGAACTTGGATATTTTATATGGGCAGATTATGGATTTAATGCTTATGCACATTCTTATGTTGCCCGTGATGATGTAATTGAAAACAATCCGGAACTAGTTCGAAAATTTCTCAAGGCTGCATACAGAGCCTGGGAATTCACTCTTGAAAACCCAAAAGAAGCCATTGAAATACTTTCTGAATATCACCCTATAAATAAAGATGACTATCTTGTGAATCTTGAAGTAATGATGGATTTCTTCAAGACTGATAGGTACAATGAAAATGGTATAGGCTATATTGATCCCAGTAGAATGCAGGAAACGGTTGATACAGTAGAGAAATACATGAATATCGATATAAATTTTCCACTTGATGATATTTATACTTCGGCATTTCTACCCGATCCAATGTACTTCTATGACTATTAAATAAACAGTTAATTCTTCACAGGTGACCTGTCCAACAGGACAGGTCTATGTAAATAGGCTAGAGAACGTAAGGTTAAAGTATTGAAAAACAAAAAACCGTTGCTATCAATCAACAAGCTAAAGAAGACATACACTACGCGTGACGGAGAGCTCGAAGCACTTGCTAATGTCAGTTTCGATATTTTCCCACAGGAGTTTGTATCTATTGTCGGGCCATCAGGCTGCGGAAAAACGACACTGCTCAAAATAATTGCAGGACTCGTATCAAAAAGCGGGGGGAATATTGATGTTGATAAAGATCAATTTGACCCTTCCCGGGAGGTTGGTTTTGTTTTCCAGGATTCACTTCTACTCCATTGGCGTAAGGTGCTTGAAAATGTATTGCTTCCAATTGAAATTCTGAAAATGAATAAAGGCCTATATAGACAACAAGCTTTAGATCTTCTCGATCTTGTGGGGCTAGAGGGGTTCGAAAATAGTTACCCAAACGAACTGTCGGGTGGGATGCAGCAACGTGTGTCGATTGCAAGAGCATTAATACACGATCCCAAACTTGTACTTATGGACGAACCCTTTGGCGCTCTTGACGCAATTACTCGTGAGAGGATGAACTTGGAACTCCTTCGAATCTGGACCGAATCAAAAAAGACAATACTATTCATAACACATGGAATTAATGAGGCAATATTTCTTTCCGATCGAATCATTGTCCTTTCCGCCAGACCTTCCCGAATGGTAAATGTCCTCGATATAAATCTACCGAGACCCAGGGTACAGGAGGTACGAACATCTCCTGATTTTGGGACTTATGCCCTGGAGATTTACAGAAGTTTGGAACTTATTTAAAAGGAAGGAATTATGAAGAGTGAGATTCTTTTAGGCGTAGGAATCAGTGGTGCCGGTCAGGTAGCAGTTCAACACGCAATAGCTATTAATTCCCATCCAAATTTATACGTTGCCGCGGTATGCAGCAGGTCTTTCGAAAATGCTGAAAAATTTATCCATACCTATGCACCCGATGCCATACCGTATAAAAGATATGAAGAGATGCTTGATGATTCTCATGTTGCCATTGTTTCAATTTGTATGCCCAATCACCTCCATGCACAGGAGGCAATTCTTGCTTTGGATGCTGATAAGCACTTGATTCTCGAGAAACCTGCTGCAATTAACAGAGAAGAACTGGAATCCCTTAGATCATCAGCCCTGAGTGCCAGCGGTAAAACAGTTGTCAGTTTTGTAATGCGGTGGCACCCATTAGTAACTAATATACGGAACCTCCTGGATAAACAGGCGTTTGGTGATGTGTACTACTCTGAAATGGATTACTGGCATGGAATCAAGACAACATTTTCAAGTTACAACTGGATACGTAAAAAGGAATTCGCCGGGGGTGCAATGATTACCGGCGGTTGTCATGTTGCGGATCTGGCCAGATTTCTGAAGGGAGAAATTTCTGAAGTTTTCGCATACTCCTACAGACAAAGAGAGGATTTTGATTATCCCACAACATATATCGCGGCAGTTAAGTACATGGACAATACTATTGGGAAACTCTCAGTTTCACTGGACGGGCTTGCTTTCCCCTATCAGTTCAATATTGATCTTCTGGGTTCTGCAGGCGCCATACGGGATAATCGTATTTATTCAAAAGAGCTCTTTACCAGTCAGGATGACTTTATAAAGCTATCATGTGATACACCAAATTCAGGTTCGGTTGATCACCACCCATTTGCTATGGAAATTGCTAATCTAGTAGATAACATTCTGACTGAAAAACCTGTACTTTCAGATATACCCGATGCGTGTAGATCTATGGAAGTTGCACTTGCGGTAACGGAGTCAGCTCTTTCAGGAAAACCTGTTTCAATTCCTATTCTGTAGGTGGAGAAATTAATGGATAAGGTGTTAATTGCTGAGATGACCAGTCCTGAGTTTCAGGTTGCAGCAAATGATGTTGGATCTGTCATCATACCTCTTGGTTCTGTCGAAGTGCTTGGCCGGCACGGTCCTTTGGGAACGGACTGGTTTATCGCCTCAGAGGTATCCGTTTTAATTGGGCAAATAGCTGATTCTCTTGTAGCTCCTGCTGTTCCTTATGGTGATACAATGGAGCTTGATTACTGGCCAGGTACTGTCTGTATAGATACTGGTATTCTTACCAAATTATACCTGTCAATAGCGAATTCTTTCCTAAAGTATGGGATACGAGATGTCATTTTTTTGAATTGTCATTCCCTTAACTTGCGTTCTGCAGACGCTGCCTGTCGAACATTACACACAGAAAAATTCAGAGCCTGTATTGCTGACTGGTGGAAAGTTGCTTTTCAGGTATCTGAAGACCTTGTTGAATACAGACTTAATTCCAGCGGACATGGTGGAGAGGTAATTACAAGTGTTATCATGGCCCTCAGGCCCGGTATTATTGATCTCTCCCGTGCAACGCATGAAAAACCCAAGCATTCACTTACTTATTACAGCAAACATGGGCTCAATTCCGGAAGTCCCTTCCGTGTATACGGCGATTTCAGGGATTTCTGCGATACGGGTGCCTGGGGCGATGTCTCCAAATCATCAGAAGAGAAGGGGCGGATTATCATAAATAGAGCTGTCGAAAGAATAGCTGAATTTATCCGGGAATTCAGGAGTAACTAATAACTGTAACTTCCTTTTTTCTATGGACAATAGAGACTTGATAAACGGTTGCAAAATCTGTTTTTGATAACTTTAAAGAAATTGGGTTGAGGTAGGTAAAGTGCTGGGGCTGGAAATAATATAAAAATACGTTCTGGTCATTATGATCTTTGTTGGGTTATTAAGAATTTTTCTGTGAAAATTCCGTCCTGCCGCTGATGAG